>NZ_JBVVPB010000044.1:0-45707 GCF_055807435.1 Bradyrhizobium sp. Ken51
CTCTCGCACCCGAACGCTGCCGCGTCCACCGCAAGCCCGGCTCGCGAACGTGACGACCACAAGATCGCCCCTCAAGATTGAGCCGGGACGGCCGACACATACGCCATAACCGAATTTCGGTAAAGCGGAATATTTTTGTGAGGAGGGGTTGACGGGATTGCGGGTGTGTTGCCCGACAGGCAGCCATCACATCCGTCAAAGCCTTGGAGTCAGAACAAACGCGATGGCTCGAGAGTTAAGTATATGAAAGTAAGTATACTAAATCTTGGTTCGGCGCAGATGGTAGGCCGTTCGCCCACTCGAGCGCCTCTCGCGCTTCCGGTTCCCGGATCGTCCGAGACCGACAACGATCTGCGTGGAGCGAAAGTATCAAAGTTTAATGCGTTCGGTCGTTCTCATCGATCAGATTGGGGACGGGCTCTGAGTTATTAGGCGACCAATGCAGGCAGGATTTGCGTTCTCCAAGCTCGCCGACCGGTTGGCGAGCCTCACTCCCGTAACGGCCGACGATCTCCACCTGCTTGCGGACATGGCAAGCACAATCGCGCATCTCAGTTCGCGTCAGGCCGTTTTGCGGCATGGCGACGATGCCACCCACTGCTGTCTCCTGCTTCAGGGATATCTGTCCTGGCAGGATGCCGAGAGCGTGGACGGGCAGATCACGTCGCTCCATGTTCCCGGTGACATCGCCGATCTACACACGCTGTATCGTCCTCGCGTTGACGGCAACCTGATCGCGCTCGGCCCTGCCATCGTCGCACTCGTGCCACACCGCTTCTTTCACGATTTGTCCGCGCGTTCGCCCGCCATGTCTCGCGCATTGCTGCTGATGCTGCTCACCAGCCACGCCATTCAGCGCAACTGGACAGTGAACCTGGGTAGCCGCGATGCCTTGACGCGTGTTGCGCATCTGCTGTGCGAGATCACCACCCGCCTGCAAAGCGTCGGCTTGGCGAGAGATCTCAGGCTGCCATCACCCTTCACCCAATCGGACCTTGCTGCAGCGTGCAGCATTTCCCCAGTCCACGCCAACCGAACAATTCAGGAACTGCGACGATGCAACCTCCTGCGATGGCAGGGTAAGACGGTAACGATCACGGACTGGCCGGGACTCGTGCGGCTCGCAAGATTCGATCCGACCTACCTGGGCATTCCGTCCAGCCGCGACGAGTCGTCGTCCTCGCGTCTCAGACCACTCGCGGCGGATCTTGCGCTCGCTTGAGCCCGTTTCCGACGACACCTTGGAGATTTGCGGAGCGTGCAATCAGGGCCTCCCGCGCCTCTCCAATGACATCATCCCAATTGCCTGGTGCCCTCTGATGAAACAGGCGCAGGCTCGGATACCAAGGGGAATGGGACTCGCATGACGGCCAGCGCCAGTCGCAATCCGCATGCAACAAGACCCACGCGTCACAGCCGAGTGCGCCCGCAAGATGAGCCACCATGGTGTCGACGCAAATGAGCAGATCGAGCCGCTGAAGCAGATGACCGAGAACCGTAATGTCAGGCGTGCTGACGTCCCTCGCGCCGATCTCGGCCAGTTCGCACGTTCGGGCCCCTCGTTGCAGCGAGCAGAGCGTCACGCCGGGAACGGCAAGATGCCCTAGCAGGGACGGCGGGATGGTCCTTCGCTTGTCCCAATTGCCGACTTCCCAAACCAGGCCGACGGCAAGACCTTGTGGCAGTGGTAGCTCGAGCACCGGCGGCAGCGATACGTAAGGTGCACGCATCTCGACCTGCTCCCGTTTCGCCCTTATAGCATGCGGCACCTCCATAATCTCGATATCGACCTCGAAGTCGATCTCAGGCGTACCATCATGGATCGAAAACGCACGATCGACGCCCGCCACACGCTCCACCAGCGGCAGAAGTTCGCCTTGGCACCACACAGTGACGCTGCGCGCGAGATCACGGAGCGGTCGCATGAAGCGCAGGAACTGGATGGTATCGCCAAGCCCATGGTAGCAACGGACGAGCACATGCTTGCCCACCAGGGCCTCGCCGCGCCAGATCCGCTGGAGGTGACGCGGCCCGGTGTGCTTTGGTGGATAGGCAAGCATTATCAGATCGCGGTCGCTGATCGCCCAGGCGCGTTCGAAGTCGCCTGCCCGCATCGCCTCCGTCCAACCGCCCGACATGGGCGGCGATCCGATCAACGCCGCACGAATTTGTGAAAGCGACTCACTTGGCCGTCCTTGGTGCGGTCCTGGTGAAGGAACGCAATGCCGGTCTCGTCGAACTTCGCGAAGAATTCGTCCCAACTGATCCGGTCGAGACCTTCGTCGGGCGGATCGAAATCGATGCGCAGGATGCCGGCGTGTCCGTCCTCCTCCGTAGTCTTGACCGTCGCGGGCTTTCCACCGCGCTCCTCCGCCCATTTCCGGATGACGTTATGGCTGGTGGTCTGCTGGGCTTCGCTGGTTTGTGATTTGGTTGACATGTGACACCTCGACTGCTGACAAAGAGCGAGCGACGAATAGGTCGTCGCGTCAGACTGTTCGCCGTGAACGCCGGACGGAAGGATTTGTTCTTTCGCGGTGTCGGCTCTCTCGGAGCATCATCTTCTTCATCTTCATCATGGAAGCTTTTCGTTCCCGCCAAACTGCCCGGGATTCTATCCCAGGTTAAGGGCGCGAAATTTTTTTGGCCGGAATCTGACGTGAGGCGGACATAGTGCCGTGAGTTCAGGAACGAACATACGTTCCTCACGTTCGCCGACGTACTTACGTCAACACTGCAAGTCTTCAACACTGCATATCCTTCAACACTGCATGCCTTAACGCTGCACGTCTTCCGGAGGGCCTAGATCCATGCATTCTCGTCTTCAGGACAGGCGGCGCGTGCGCGTCGGCATCGTCGGTGTCGGCAATTGTGCGAGCTCGTTCGTTCAGGGGCTCTCCTATTACCGGGACGCCAAATCGAATGAGCCGGTGCCTGGGTTGATGAACGCCGATCTCGGCGGCTACCACATTAGCGACATTCAGGTCGCGTCGGCCTTCGACGTCCATGCCGGCAAGGTCGGACGCGACGTGACCGAGGCGATCTTCGCAGCACCGAACAACACGCACCGCTTCTCCGAGGTCGCGCCCACCGGCGTCATGGTCCAACGCGGCCCCGTCATGGACGGCGTCGGCCAATATCTCAAGGACGACGTTCCGATTGCGGATGTTCCGGAAGCCGACGTCTCCGAAGTGCTCGCGACATCGCGCACGGACGTACTTGTGTCCTATCTTCCCGTGGGCTCGCAGCGCGCGAGCGAATTTTACGCCGCGCGCGCGATCGAGGCCGGCTGCGGCTATGTCAATTGCATCCCGGTCTTCATTGCCTCGAATCCCGACTGGCGGCGGCGCTTCGAGGATGCAGGCCTGCCGATCGTCGGCGACGACATCAAGAGCCAGGTCGGCGCCACCATTCTGCACCGTGTGCTCGCCAACCTTTTCCGCGAACGCGGCGTGCGGCTGGACAGAACCTACCAGCTCAATGTCGGCGGCAACACCGATTTCAAGAACATGCTCGAGCGCGAGCGGCTGACGTCAAAGAAGATCTCCAAGACGCAAGCCGTGACTAGCCAGTTCGACGTGCCGATGGATGCCGACAATATCCATGTCGGCCCGAGCGACCATGTGCCGTGGCTGACCGACCGCAAGCTGGCCTTTATCCGCCTGGAGGGCACGACGTTCGGCGGTGTTCCCTTGAGCGCGGAAGTCAAGCTCGAGGTCTGGGACTCCCCGAACTCGGCGGGCGTCGTGATCGACGCGGTCCGCTGCGCCAAGCTTGCCATGGACCGCGGGCAGGCCGGCGCGCTGACGGGCCCTTCGAGCTATTTCATGAAGTCGCCGCCTCAGCAGTTCACCGACGAGGAAGCCGGACGGCGAACGCGCGCCTTCATTGACGACAAGGCGTACACCTGATGGCGAAGATCATTCATCTGATCCGCCACGGGCATCATGCCCTGCTCGGCCGCACGCTCTGTGGCCGGATGAAGGGCGTAGAACTCGATGATCTCGGCTGTGAGGAAATCGCGCGATGCGCCGATACCTTCACGCCGCCACCGAGCATGGTTCAGTCGAGCCCGCAGCGGCGCTGCATGCAGTCGGCCTGCATCCTGGCGGCACGGTTCGGCTTGCCGGTCGAGATCGTGCCGGCACTCGACGAACTCGACTACGGCGAATGGACCGGACTGTCGTTCGAAGCGCTCGCCCGGGACCCCCGATGGTCACGCTGGAACGAACAACGCGGAACGAACCGCCCGCCGGGCGGCGAAAGCATGCGGTCGCTCCAGAAGCGCGTCGTCGCCCATCTGGAACAGGTGCGCAATGATCATGGTAGCGGCACCGTCGTTGTCGCCGTCAGCCATGCCGAACCGATCCGCGCGGCGCTGCTGCACTATTCCCGGAAAGAGCTCGACGACTTCCTCTCGATCGAGATCGACCCCGGCAGCGTCAGCACCCTCAGCGTGGACAATCGCGGAATCAAGATCACCGGGATCAATCAGCGGGTGCCAGCGTGAAGATCGTCATTTTCGGCCTGACAATTTCCTCGTCCTGGGGCAACGGTCACGCCACCTTGTGGCGAGGGCTTTGCAAGCATCTCGCGCAAGCCGGCCACAGCGTCGTCTTTTTCGAGCGCGACGTGCCCTACTACGCCGGCGCGCGGGATTTGCACGAACTGCCCGGCGGCCAACTGCGACTGTTCTCGAACTGGGACGATGTGCTTCCTTTGGCGCGCAGCGACATTCGAGATGCCGATGTCGCGATCGTGACCTCTTATTGTCCCGACGCGATCGCCGCGACGGAGCTTGTCCTGTCCGAGGGTCGCGCGGTGCCCGCGTTCTACGACCTCGACACGCCGGTCACGCTGGCGAAGCTGATGGCCGGCGAGGCCGTTCCCTATATCGGGCCGCGCGGCCTGCGGGATTTCGCGCTGGTGCTGAGCTTCACCGGCGGTCCCCGCATCTGCAACGAATTTCGCGACAGGCTCGGCGCCTGCAATGTCCGTCCGCTCTACGGCCATGTCGATACGGACATCCATCGGCCCGTGCCGTCGCAGCCGCATTACCGTGCGGATCTGTCCTATCTCGGCACATATTCGCAGGATCGCCAGCGCGCGCTCGAGGCTCTGTTCGTCGAACCCGCACGTAGCAGGCAGGATCGGCGCTTCCTGATCGGGGGTGCACAGTACCCGGAAGATTTTCCCTGGTCGCCAAACATCTACTTCGTGCAGCACTTGCCGCCCTCGGAGCACGCGGCGTTCTTTGCGTCGTCCCGGCTGACACTCAACGTCACGCGCCGTGCCATGGCGGAGATGGGCTGGTGCCCCTCCGGCCGCCTGTTCGAAGCTGCCGCCTGCAAGGCCCCGCTGCTCAGCGACGACTGGCCGGGAATCGATCAATTCTTTGCACCCGGACAGGAGATCCTGATCGCACGCGATGCGAAAGACACGCTTGCTGCGTTGACGATGGCCGACGCCGAGCTTCAGCACATCGCCGGACGCGCCTATGAACGGACCATGGATCAGCACACATCCGACAAGCGCGCGGCCGAACTGATTTCGCTGCTCGAGCAGACGGCATCCCTCGGCGCGCGCCGACAGCAACCCGAGGAGGCCTGATCATGTGGGGCATCGTTCCGGCCGCGGGCCGCGGCAGCCGCATCCAGCCGCTCGCCTTCTCCAAGGAGTTGCTTCCGGTCGGAAGCCAACGGGACGACGGCATCGACCGTCCGTGCGCCGTCTCCGAATATCTGCTGGAGCGGTTGATCCTTGGGGGTGCCGACAAGATCTGCTTCGTGATCTCCCCCGGCAAATCGGACATCCTCGAATATTTCGGCGATCATTATGGCAGCGCCCAGCTCGCCTATGTCGTGCAGCCCGATGCGTCGGGGCTGTGCGATGCCGTGTTCAGGGCGGGCACGGTCGTTGGCCATGACGAAGACATCCTGGTCGGACTTCCGGATACCGTCTGGTTCCCCAAGGCGGCCCTGCAGGCACTGCCGGCCGCTGACCTGTCGTTTCTGCTGTTTCCGGTCGAACATCCCGAGTTCTTCGATGCCGTCGTGCTCGACGGTGACCGCGTCACGGAGATCCAGGTCAAGCAGCCGGATGCGGCGTCGAAATGGATATGGGGCGCCTTCAAGATGTCCGGCAACGGATTTCGCGAGCTCCAGTCACTGTGGACGAAGCGCGAGCGCCGGGATGAATATTTCGGGACGCTGGTCAATGCCTACATCGCAGCCGGCGGCCAGGGTCTCGGCGTCAAGGCCGGCGAATCCTATGTCGACGTCGGCACCATCGACGGCTACCGGACGGCAATGGCGTTGCTCGCGGAAAGCTCCGTCGGGAACGGACGCTCTCGACTGCTGGCCGGCGGTTCGCCGGAGGCAGCCCGCCCGGCCCACGCAATGAACAATGGAGTGACCGCATGAGCAGAGGCGCCCTCTCGCGCGAGGAAATCCGCCAGCGCGTCGATGCGCTCGGGCCATGGTTTCACAATCTGGACCTGAACGGCGTACCGACAGCGCCTTCACATTTTCTCGGCGACTATCCCAACGTGAAATGGCGCCGCTTTTCCGGGATCATTCCGGACCGCCTCGAAGGCAAGACCGTGCTCGATATCGGCTGCAATGCCGGTTTCTACGCCATGGAGATGAAGCGGCGCGGCGCCGAGCGCGTGCTCGGCCTGGACACCGACGACGAATATCTCGCGCAAGCCCGCTTCGCGGCCGAAGTGAACGGTCTCAGGATCGAATTCCGCAAGATGTCAGCCTATGATGTCGGACAGCTGCGCGAAAAGTTCGATCTCGTGATCTTCATGGGCGTGCTCTACCACCTGCGGCACCCTTTGCTGGCCCTCGACCTGATCCACGAGCACGTCGCCGGCGATCTCCTGCTGTTCCAGTCGATGCAGCGCGGCGACAGCCGCGTGGATTCCCTCGACAAGAACTACGACTTCTGGACCACCGATCAGTTCGATTCGCCGGGCTATCCAAAGCTGCACTTCATCGAGAACAAATATGCCGACGACCCCACCAATTGGTGGGTACCGAACCGCGCCTGCGCCGAAGCCATGCTGCGCAGCGCCGGCTTTGCGATCGCGGCGCATCCGGAAGAGGAAGTCTATCTCTGCAAGCGGGTGGCAAGGCCGCAGGCGGAAGGTCCGGTCTATCCGTCGCGGGAGACCGGCCGATGATCGAAGCCGCCAAGATCTGGAACGAGCCCAACAACAAGTCGCACTGGGACATCCTGATCGATCCGGATTGGACCATGTTCGCGAGCCTGGCGCTCGCTGCGGGAAAGGCGATCCGCAGCGCGCATCCCACACTCCCGCGTGTGCTTGGCGGCATATCGCCGATCGATCCGTCCTTCATACGCAACATGCAGGCGCGCGGCGTGCTCGATCATGTCGATGCCGTGGCCGTGCACGGCTTTCCGCTCGACTGGAACTTGTGGCAGATCGCGGAATGGCCGGCCAAGCTCGACGAGATCAAGGCGGTCACCTCGCTGCCGGTCTGGGTCACGGAGGTGGGAGTCTCGTCCTTCGGTGCCGAGGAGGTGCAGGCCTGGGGACTGACGCGGACCGCCGAGCTGTTGACTGGCCGCGCGCCGCGGATTCACTGGTACAGCCTCTACGATCTTCCTTCGAGTTGGGAGGCGACCACGCGGCACAAGGAAGCTGAAGGCTCCTCCTACTACCGGCACTTCCACATGGGGCTGCTGCGCGAGGACGGCACGCCGAAAGCTGCCGCGGGCCTGTTCAGCCAATATGCAGCTGCGATGGGCCTGTGCCAGTGGTTTCATTTCGAGGACCACCGCCTCGATGAAGCCGTGCGCTGGATGCGCCGGCTCGGCGTGCAGCATCTCAGGACCGGCCTGTCCTGGGCCGACAGTTTCCGTCCCAATGCGCTCGCCTGGTTCGATCGGCAGATGGACGCGCTGGCCGAGTTTCAGGTCACGGTGACCTTCTGCTTCACCCCGGAACATCGGGGCATCGAGCCTCATCACACCAGCCCGCCGCTCGACGTGAACGAGTTCGCGGATTTCTGCGCACAGATGGTCGAACGCTATTGCGCGAAAACCGGGCTCGCGCCGTCCGCAGCGTCTTCGCGCCCGGCCATCTCGGAGCCGACATGCGTGCCCTGATCCTGGTGATGGACTCCGTCGGGATCGGCGCCGCGCCCGATGCCATCAATTACGGCGACGAGGGCGCCGACACCGTCGGCCATATTGCCGAAATGTGCATGGCCGGTAATGCCGACGGACCACGCCGGGCGGGGCCGCTTCGACTTCCCAATCTGGTTGCGCTCGGACTTGGCCAGGCTTGCCATCTTGCCACCGGGCGCGTGCCGCCGGGCCTGGATGGCCGGCCTGAGCATGCGCGCTTTGGCTGCGCGAGCGAGATCTCCAAAGGCAAGGACACGCCATCCGGTCATTGGGAGATCGCCGGCGTGCCGGTGCCGTTCGACTGGGGCTATTTTCCAAGAGCCAAGCCGTGCTTCCCGCGCGATCTGATGGAGAGCCTGTGCGAACAGGCTCGATTGCCAGGCATCCTCGGGAACTGTCACGCCTCCGGCACCGAGATCATCGCCGAATGCGGCGAGCGTCACATCAGAACGGGCGAACCGATCTGCTATACATCGGCCGACAGCGTGTTCCAGATCGCAGCGCACGAGGAGACGTTCGGACTCGAACGCCTCTATGAGGTCTGCCGCATTGCCCGCCGACTGGTCGATCCCCTCAACATCGGGCGCGTCATCGCACGTCCCTTCATCGGCACGTCGGCAGGCGACTTCAAGCGGACATCGCACAGAAAGGACTTTTCCGTTCCGCCGCCGGAGCGGACGATCCTCGATCTCGCGGAAAGCGCAGGCCGTGACATCGTCACGATCGGCAAGATCGACGACATCTTCGCCCATCGCGGGACCGGGAGGAACCTGCGCGGCGATGGCAACCGAGCGCTGTTCGACGCCACGCTCGATGGGTTGGCCACGCTCGCAGAGGGCGGAATGTTGTTCGCCAATTTCATCGATTTCGACACGCTGTATGGCCACCGGCGCGACGTGGCGGGCTATGCAGCGGCGCTCGAAAACTTCGACGCGCGCGTTCCGGATCTGCTGAACCGCCTGCGCGACGATGATCTCCTGATCGTCACGGCCGATCACGGTTGCGACCCGACATGGAGCGGCACCGATCATACGCGGGAACAGGTGCCGATCTTGGCGTGGAGCGCGCGGTCAACTTCTCCGATCGGCAAGCGCGCCGGATTTGCGGACATTGGCGCGACGGTCGCGAGCCATCTCGAACTGCAGGCGCCGGTTCACGGCGTGTATTTTTAGCTCCGCTGCACTCGGCAGATTCACCTGGGTTATTGATCCAGGTTAGAGAAATATTCGTTTGTAGGTTTCGCAGGAACGAACATTCCTTGCATCGCTTCTAATTTCAAATGTGACTGGCGCGCCGGTCGCCCGACCAGAACAGCAGCGCGCTTTCATTCTCATCACGGATTGATCCCGCAGGATCGATCTCACGGCGGCACGGAGCGGTGAATGACGCGAGTATTGATCACTGGAGGTGCGGGATTCATCGGATCGCATGCGGCCGACGCGCTGCTGGCGGCCGGCTATGAAGTCCGCCTGCTCGACAATCTCTCGCCGCAGGTCCACGGAGGCAACCGCCAGCGTCCCGCCTATCTTGCCAAAGACGCGGAGCTCGTCGTCGGTGACGTCACCGACGCTCTCGCGGTCGATCATGCGTTGCGCGGCACCGACATGGTCCTGCATCTCGCATCAGCAGTCGGCGTCGGCCAGAGCATGTACGACATCGAACCCTATGTCAGGACCAACGAGCTCGGCACCGCCGTGCTGTTGCAGACACTGTCCAAGCGCCCGGTCGCGCGGCTCGTGGTGGCGTCGTCCATGAGTATTTACGGCGAGGGCCTTTACCGGAGCGCCGATCAGAGCGTGGTCGCCTGCGAGGAGCGGGGGGTCGAGCAGCTTCGCCGCGGCGATTGGGAGCTGCGCGATGCCGCCGGCAACCCGCTCGATCCCGTTCCCACGCCGGAGACAAAGCAGCCTTCGCTGAGCTCGATCTATGCGCTCAACAAATATGCGCAGGAGCGCATGTGCCTGATCACAGGCAAGGCGTATGGCATCCCGACCGTGGCGCTACGCTTCTTCAATGCGTTCGGGCCACGTCAGGCCCTGTCCAATCCGTATACCGGCGTGCTGGCCATCTTTGCCGCCCGGCTGCTCAACGGCCGCCCTCCCCTCGTCTTCGAGGACGGACGGCAGCGCCGCGATTTCGTCCATGTGCATGACGTCGCCCGCGCCTGCCGGATGGCGCTGGAGGCGGAGCACGCGCACGATGTCTTCAACGTCGGCTCGGGCCAGAGTCGCACCATTCTGTCGGTCGCGGAGGATCTGGCCGAAGTCATGGGGCGCCGCGACATTGCGCCCGAGCTGACGCGGAAATATCGCGCCGGGGATATCCGGCACTGCTTCGCCGACATGGGAAAATCCCGCGACGTGCTCGGCTTCGAGCCGCGCGTCGCATTCAGGGATGGGCTCGAAGAGCTGGCGGAATATCTCGCCGACCAGATCGCTGACGATCAGGCGGAGCGAGCCACCAAGGAGCTGCAGCAACGAGGATTGGTCGCGTGATGAGTGAACGAGACAACAGACCCGTCCTGATCACCGGCGGCTGCGGGTTTATCGGGTGCAACCTGGCCGACCGGCTGGCGGAGCGCGGCGAGCCGGTGCTGATCCTGGATAATCTCGCCCGCGCCGGCGTGCGGGAGAATGCGCAGTGGCTGAAGTCCCGGCATGGCGACCGGGTCACAATCACCGTGGCCGACATTCGCGAGCCGATCCCGGTGATCGACGCCGTCCGCGAAGCCCGCGCCGTGCTGCACTTGGCGGCCCAGGTCGCCGTCACCGACAGCGTGAGCGATCCGGCCGCCGATTTCGAGATCAACGCGCGGGGCACATTGAACGTGCTCGAAGCGGTGCGTCTCCACAACAACGCCGCGCCGATCGTGTTCGCCTCGACCAACAAGGTCTACGGACGCCTGATCGACGATGGCGACATCGCGCTCACCGGCCGCCGCTACACGCCGACAAGCGGCCTGCTCGCCGCCGGCATCTCGGAAAATGCGCCGCTCGACTTCTACAGCCCCTATGGATGCTCCAAGGGAACGGCCGATCAATACGTCCACGACTATGCGCGGGTCTACGGCCTCCAGACCGTGGTGATGCGAATGAGCTGCATCTATGGGCCCCGTCAATTCGGCACCGAGGATCAGGGCTGGATCGCGCATTTCCTGCTGAGCGCCATCCGCAGCAAAGAGCTGACGATTTATGGCGACGGCCATCAGGTCCGCGATGCGCTTCACGTCTCCGACGCGGCCTCGGCCTGGCTCGCCGTGCTCGATGGCATCGCGCTCGCCCGTGGACGCGTATTCAACCTCGGCGGCGGTCCGGCCAACGCGATCAGTCTGCTGGAATTGATCGACCGCATCACCGATCTGACCGGCCGCAAGGTGGCCTATCGCTTTGCCGATTGGAGGCCCGGCGATCAGCCGTGGTACGTGACCGACACGCGCGCGCTCTCCAGCGCGCTCGGCTGGGCCCCTCAGGTTTCGTTCGCAGACGGCCTCCGATCCCTTCACAGCTGGCTGGACGGCCGGTTCGGATCGTCGCAAGGCAACCGCGAGGCGCTGGCATGACGCGTGTTGCCCTCATCAACCCAAACTGGGATTTTGGCGGCAGCATCTATTTCGGCTGCCGATCCCCTCACCTTCCGCTCGAACTCGGGATCTCCGAGCATTACCTGAAAGCGGCCGGGCACAAGACGCTGCTGCTCGATGCCCACATGTTCGACCTCTCTCTCGCCGATGTCGAAGCCGAGCTGCGCGCGTTTGGCCCCGATCAGATCGTCATCACGACGGCACCGACCTATCTGTTCTGGCGCTGCGCCCCTCCCGAGCTCCGCGTTCCCCAAGAGCTTGCGATGGCGGTGCGCGACTTGGCTCCGATCCTCATCGCGGTGGGTCCCCATGGCTCGACTGTGCCAAGGGCCGCGCTTCGAAAGCTCGGCACCGACTTCATCGTGATGGGCGAGTGCGAGGCCTCCTTGTTGCGTCTTGCCAATGGCGAACGGGACTTTCCGGGTCTGTGCTTCGCCGATGGCGCATCGCTCCGCGTCAATGGCGGCCCGCAGGCGGTCGCATTCAAGGATCAGCCGCCGCTTGACTGGCCGGAGGAGATGATCCGGCGGCATCACCATCACCACCATCGTTTCGAAGCCGAGCCACAGGCACCTGGCGCCGAGGTCGAATCGTCCAGGGGATGTCCGTACAATTGCACGTTCTGCGCCAAGGAAAACTTCCGCAACGCCTACCGCAAGCGGCCTGCCTCCATCGTTCTCGAAGAGATCGACGGCCTGCGTCATCAGGGCATCGAATATGTCTATTTCATCGACGAGATTTTCCTTCCCAACGCGGAACTGCTGGAAGGGCTGACCACACGCGGGCTGAAGTTCGGGGTGCAGACCCGCATCGACCTCTGGAAGCCGGACATGCTGGATCTGCTTGGCCGCGCCGGCTGCGTCTCGATTGAAGCCGGCATCGAGAGCCTCACGGTCGAGGGCCGCGCCGCGCTCGCCAAGAACTGCAAGATGACGACCGACCAGCTTGCCGAACGGCTGGTCGAGGCGCGCCGTCACGTTCCTTTCGTGCAGGCCAATTTGATCGAAGTCCCAGAGGACGATGACCCCATCGTGCAGCGCTGGCGCCGCACCATGCAGGATGCCGGCATCTGGGCCAACGATCCGGTCCCGCTATATCCCTATCCGGGCTCGCCGGATTATCGGAAGCTGTGGGGCGAGCCCGACGATTACGCCTGGGAGCGCGCACACCGGCACTATCTCGCGATGTTCGATCAGTTCAGCGACGTGCAGAACGATCGTCCGGTGCCGCTCGAGGCTCTCGAACTGCAGGTGGCATCATGAGCCGCAGCTCGCAGCTCAGGATCCTGATGACGACCGATACCGTCGGAGGCGTCTGGACCTACTCGTCCTCACTTGCTTCGTCCCTTGCTGCACAGGGGGCCGACGTCACCCTGGTGACGATGGGCCCCCGCGCGCGGGCCGGCCAGCTTGAGAGGCTGCGTGGCTCGCGGGTGCACCTGATCGAAACGGACCTTGCACTCGAGTGGCAGGATCCGGAAGGACAAGATCTGTCCCAGGCCAGGCGCGTCCTTGCGAAGCTCGAAGCCGGAATCAGGCCGGACGTCGTTCACCTCAATAGTTTTCGCGAGGCGACCTTCGCCTGGCGCGCTCCAGTGGTCGTCGTCGCGCATTCCTGCGTCAACTCCTGGGGGCTCGCCTGCCGCGATACGAGCTGGCTCGGCGAACCAAAATGGCGCGGCTACACCCAACGGGTGACGGCCGCACTCGACACGGCACAGGCCTGGGTTTGTCCCAGCCAGTCCTTCCACGATGACATTGCGGAAATCTATCGGCCTCGCTCGCGCGGCATCGTGATCTGGAATGGAATTGGCCCTCAGGGCTTTGCGGGCCGGAAGCAAGACATGATCTTTGCGGCGGGCCGGCTCTGGGACCGCGCCAAGAACATCGAGGTCTTGGCGGCCGCGGCGCCTGGGCTGGACTGGCCCGTTCAGGTCGCCGGGCCGGCGGATGAGTGCCCTTCGGCTTCCGTCACCTGGCTTGGGCATTTGCCTCACGAAGCCATGCGCGCGCACTTGCAGCACGCGGCCATCTTCGCCAGCCCCGCGCTCTATGAGCCGTTCGGCCTCTCCGTTCTGGAAGCCGCGGCGGCAGGATGCGCCCTCGTCCTGTCCGACATTTCGACCTTCTGGGAATTATGGAGCGGGGCTGCGGTGTTCGTCGACGCTACCGACAGCAAGGCGCTGCATCGGGCACTCGGAGGTCTGTGCACCGACGATCGCGAGCGGGTGCGGCTGCAACGAGCCGCCTTTGAGCATTCCCTGACCTACTCGCTGACCCGAACCACGAGCGCCTATCTCAGCCTCTACGAGGAGCTGCTTGCCGTCCATCGCGCGCCCGCCCCCATGGAGGTACGCGCATGAAATGCGTTCTGTTCTACCATGCGTTCACCTCCTGCTGGAACAACGGCAATGCCCATTTCCTACGCGGCTACGCCCGCGAACTTCACGCGCTCGGTCATGAGGTCGTGGTGTTCGAGCCGATCGACGGCTGGAGCCGATTGAATGCGATCCGCGAGGGTGGCAGTCAGACAATGGAGGATATTCCAACGCTGTTTCCCGGCATCGGCATCCGCCGCTACGACGCCTTCCTTGATCTCGATGAAGCCTTGCACGGCGCCGATCTCGTCGTCGTCCACGAATGGAATTCGCCTGATCTGATCGCAGACATCGGATCGAGACGGGCTCACGGCGGTCCGTTCACGCTGCTGTTCCACGACACCCATCATCGCGCCGTCAGCGCGCCGGACGAGCTTGCGCAGTTCGACCTCGACGGCTTCGACGGTGTACTCGCCTTCGGCGAGGTCCTTCGTCAAATCTATCTGAAGCTCGGCTGGGCCGACCGGGCCTTCACCTGGCACGAGGCAGCCGACATCGCCCTGTACCATCAGCTGCCAGATATCGAGCGCACCGACGATGTCGTCTGGATCGGCAATTGGGGCGACGGCGAACGCAGCGCCGAGCTCAACGAATTTCTGGTCGAACCCGTGGCCGAGCTGAAGCTGAGCGCGGGGGTCTATGGCGTCCGCTATTCAGATGCGGCGCTCGCGACCATTCAGGCGGCAGGCATTCGGTATGGCGGCTGGCTGCCCGCACACTGGGCTCCCATTGCTTTCGCCGGCGCACGCGCGACTGTTCACGTTCCCCGCGGCCCCTATGTCCGCTTGCTCCCGGGCATTCCGACCATTCGGGTCTTCGAAGCGATGGCGTGCGGCATTCCACTGGTCTCGGCCCCCTGGTCAGATGCGGAAGGCCTGTTCCCGAAAGGTGCCTATCTCAGCGCTTCCGACGGCACCGAAATGAAGCGGGCGCTTCGTGCGCTGCTCGATGACCGAGAGTTGTGGTCCGCCACGGTGGAGACCGGGCTCCGCACGATCAAGGAGCGTCACACCTGCCGTCATCGGGCGGAGCAGCTTGTCGGCATCGCGCAGGACCTCCGGGCCACAGGCCACTCCACACAGCCCAAGCGATACATCGGAGCCTCCGCATGAAGATCTGCTTCTTCGGGTCCAGCCTCGTCTCATCCTACTGGAACGGTGCCGCCACCTATTACCGCGGCATGCTGAAGGAGATTGCGGCCCTCGGCCACGACGTCACATTCTTCGAGCCCGATGCTTTCGAGCGCCAGGCCCATCGCGACATCGACGATCCCGACTGGGCGAAGGTGGTGGTCTACGCCGCGACGCCCGAGGGGTGGCGAAGCTCGCTTGAGGAAGCCGCCCGCTCGGCCGACATGCTGGTCAAGGCCAGCGGCGTCGGCGTCTTCGATCAGGAGCTGGAGAACGCAGTCGCCGAAATTCCGTCGAATGCGATGCGCATCTACTGGGACGTCGATGCCCCCGCGACGCTGGAATCGGTGGCGGACAATCCAGACCATCATCTACGCCATGCGATCCGGTCCTACGACATGGTTTTGACCTATGGCGGCGGCGATGCCGTCGTATCCGCCTATCGCGGCATCGGCGCGCGCGACTGCGTGCCGATCTACAATGCGCTCGCCCCCGCCACGCACTTTCCTGCGCCGCCCAATGCGCACTTCACGTGCGACCTGAGCCTGCTGGCAAACCGCCTCCCCGATCGCGAGCAGCGCGTCGAGCGGTTCTTTCTCGACGTCGCACGCCAATTGCCGGACAAGACGTTCGTGCTCGGCGGATCGGGGTGGGACTCCAAAGACACGCCAGCCAATCTGCACAAGGTCGGGCATGTCGGGACCGGCGACCACAACGCGTTCTTCGGCTCCGGTCTGGCTACGCTGAATGTCAATCGCGACAGCATGGCGCGCTACGGCTTCTCGCCGCCAACACGCGTGTTCGAAGCCATTGGTGCCGGAGCCTGCCTGATCACCGACCAGTGGGACGGCATCGATCATTTTCTCGAGCCAGATCGCGAGGTGCTGGTGGCCGCGACCGGAGCGGAGGTCGCAGAGCATCTTGCTGCACTGCGCCCCGACCGGGCTCAGGCGATCGCAGCGCGCGCTCGTGCGCGCGTTCTGAGCCATCACACCTACCGGCAGCGCGCGCGCCAGTTCAACGATCTCTTTGCCGCAAGCAGTTCGCGAATCGAGGCAGCAGAATGAACCTCACCATCGTCGTCGTCGGTCTTTCGGTCACTTCGTCCTGGGGCAACGGTCATGCCACGACCTATCGCGCCCTGATCGAAGCCCTGGCACGACGAGGTCACCACGTCACGTTTCTGGAACGCGACGTTCCCTGGTATCGCGAGCATCGTGATCTTGCCAAGCCTTCCGCTTGGACCGTCGAGCTTTATCAATCCTTGAAGGACATCCCGCAGCGTTTTGGAAAGATGATCCGCGATGCCGATCTGGTGGTCATCGGCTCCTACGTGCCCGACGGCATCGCGATCTCCGAATGGATCACGACCCACGCCCGGGGGATTACCGCCTTCTACGACATTGACACGCCGGTCACGCTTGCGAAGCTCGAGCAGGGCCTGGACTATCTTTCCGCGGCGATGATCCCGCGCTTCGACCTTTATTTGTCCTTCGCCGGTGGCCCGGTGCCCGGCATGATCGAGGAGAACTATGGCAGTCCGCTGGCTCGGGTGCTGTATTGCAGTGCCGACACCGACACCTATGCGCCGCAACGCGCGGAGAAGAAGTGGGCACTGGGCTATCTCGGAACCTACAGCGAGGACCGGCAGCCGGTTCTGGAGCAGTTGCTGCTCGCCCCCGCTCGCACTCTGTCGCGCGAGCAATTCGTCGTCGCCGGCGCGCAATATCCCGATGAGGTGGTCTGGCCGGCCAATGTCGCCCGGATCGAGCACCTTACGCCCAAACATCATCCGGGATTTTACGCAGAGCAACGCTTTACGCTGAACGCCACCCGTGCCGACATGCGCGCGCTCGGCTTCTCGCCCAGCGTTCGGCTGTTCGAAGCGGCCGCGTGCGGCACGCCCGTCATCTCGGACCGGTGGCCTGGAATCGAGACCGTCTTCGAACCTTCCCGGGAGATCCTGCTCGCATCGAGCCCCCGCGACGTCGTGGAGATCCTGCGCGACATGCCCGAGGAGCGAAGGCGCACGATCGCGGAAAACGCACGGCGCCGCGTTCTGGCCGACCACACCTCCGACCATCGCGCTCGGCAAGTGGAGACCTACTACGCCGAGGCATCGGTCCGTCGCCGCCGGAAAGCCCCGCAACTTCCCGCCTCGCGTCCCATGCAGGTCGCTCAAATCTGAAAGGCAGCACCATGACAGTTCAGACCCGCATCAACGCGTCCCGCCGCTCTCCCACCGTTCTGGTGGCCGGCGGCGCCGGCTTCATCGGATCGCACCTCTGCGACGCGCTTTTGCAACGCGGCCACACCGTGATCTGCCTCGACAACCTGTTTACGGGAACGACCGACAACATCAGGCCGCTGCTCAATCATCCGAATTTTCGCTTCATCGAACACGACGTGCGCGATCCCGTCGAGATCGAGGGCGACATCGACCGGATCTACAGCCTCGCCTGCCCGGCGTCGCCGCGTCATTATCAGAAGGATCCGGTCGGCACGATGAAGACCTGCGTGCTCGGCACCATCAACATGCTGGAGCTCGCGCAACGGAAAGGCGCCCGGGTGCTGCAGGCATCGACCAGCGAGGTCTACGGCGATCCGGAGGTCCATCCCCAGCCGGAATCCTATCTCGGCAACGTCAATCCGATCGGGCCCCGGGCCTGTTACGACGAGGGCAAGCGGGCCGCGGAAACGCTGATGTTCGATTATCATCGCATGTACGGGGTCGAAATCAAGGTCGCGCGCATCTTCAACACCTACGGACCCCGGATGCTGGAGAACGACGGGCGCGTGGTCTCCAACTTCATCGTGCAGGCGCTTCGCGGCGAGCCGATCACGATCTATGGAGGTGGTACGCAGACCAGGAGCTTCTGCTTCGTCGACGATCTCGTGCGCGGCCTTCAGCTGCTCATGGAGAGTCCATCGTCGGTCACCGGACCCTGCAATCTGGGTAATCCGCACGAGGTTACCATCGAGGCGATCGCGCGCGACGTGCTGGCGTATACGGAATCGGCCTCCCCGCTCCGGTTCGAGGAACTGCCGAAAGACGATCCGAAGCGCCGCAAGCCCGTCATTGACACGGCCGTGAAGGCGTTGGGGTGGCGCCCGCGCGTGGCGCTCAAGGACGGTCTTCGCGCGACCATCGCCTATTTTGCCATGCGCATGGCCGGGGAAGCGCCGGCACTCGTTCCGGCCATTGCACCGCGCAGGAACGGACGTACCGGGGCACGCGGCCAGCTGACGATCGCCGACCGGCAGTAAACGGCAGAAAGAGCCCACGAGCCCGCGGAATCCGGGCGAGCCCTCAAGCCCGCGAAGCGGCCGCGCCACGGGCCGGCTTGCAGAGGTTTTCGAGATGGTACTGGTATTCGGAGATCGCCCGGTTGGCCATCCGGATCCGGTTTGCCTGGCCTTCCTCGACCATCATGGTGATGCGTTGAGCCAGAAATACGCACGCATCGAACTCATCGTGGATCGCCCCGCTGCGGGCCAGAAAGTCCCATGCGATCTCATAGGCCTGTTCGGCAGCAGGACTGCGGTAGTCGCTGAAGATGATGTGCGCCATGACAGCAAAACGCGGATGAGAGGGTTTCGGTCCTGCGGGCCCATATGAGAGCGCAGGCAGGCTCAGCGGCCGAACCCGCCGGTCTCGCACCGGCGGGACCGGCGATCTCGCCGTGGTGGGGATGGAGTGCGATCAGGCCGCCTGGCGCTGATGCGCCAGATATTCCATCGTCACCTTCTCGACGTTCGAGTCGATCCAGGCGGCCATGCGCTGCTCCTCCTTCAGGGACGTCTCGAGCGGCTCCTTGGCCTCCGCAAGCCCAGCGGCGCCGCAGAGGGCGAGCAGAGACTTGTAGGCAGCGATCTCGAAATTCTCGAAGGCATTGTTGGCGAACGTATTCTTGAGAATCTCGTCGCCGGCCACCGAGTGTGCCATGGCTTGCATGTTCGCCATCATGGATTGCGTCGTATCCTTGAGGCTGGAGGTACTCTCGCCGCAGGCTTCCAGGCATCTCTCCAATCGCTTCAGCTGCTCGTTGGTCTCCTGAAGGTGGGCGGCGACCTTGGCCTTGACCTCAGGATATCCGTCCAGTCGTTCCGACTGACGTTCCATCAACTCTCGCGCCTGCACTTCCATCGCATGCGCATTGCGTAGTCCAACCACGAATGTATCGCGGGCTGCGTTCGTCATCTCATGTTCTCCATTTCACGGGCCTTGTTGCCGCCAACCGCAGTTTTGGTGGATCGTTCCTAGGGTGATCCGTGACGCGAACGCTGGGTTCCGGCCGCCGGACCCGAAGCTAACCTGCGATAACAGAACACAAATCCACCTACCGCCGCAGGAACGCGGCATGCAAATGACTGTTTCCCGAAGCATGTGGTCGCATCTCCAAACGACCGCAGCGTTCAGGGACCAGAATGACAGGCAGCTTTCCGCATGCCAGCAACTCAGGCCCTTCGCTTGGCAGGCCTGGACTTGGCCGGCCGGGTGAGGGACGACCGGACAACACTTCCGATCCGTTCTTCATGAGTATCCGCGACGATCTTGCGGACAAGGGCTTCTTCACGGCGACCGCGGAGGAGCTGATCACCTGGGCGCGGACCGGATCGCTGATGTGGATGACGTTCGGGCTCGCCTGCTGCGCGGTCGAGATGATGCAGATGTCGATGCCGCGCTACGACGCCGAACGGTTCGGATTCGCTCCGCGCGCATCGCCACGCCAATCCGACGTGATCATCGTCGCGGGCACGCTGACCAACAAGATGGCGCCGGCGTTCCGCAAAATCTACGATCAGATGCCTGAGCCGCGCTACGTGATCTCGATGGGGTCGTGCGCCAACGGCGGCGGCTATTATCACTATTCCTATTCGGTCGTGCGCGGCTGCGACCGCGTCGTGCCGGTCGACATCTACGTGCCCGGCTGCCCGCCGACCGCGGAGGCGCTGCTGTACGGCGTGATGCTGCTTCAGAAGAAGATCCGGCGCATCGGCACGATCGAGCGCTAGTGAGCTGACCAAATCGGACCCGAATGGACATGACGCAGATCTCGCTTCCCTCTTCCGCCGACGCGGAGCATCCGCAATCCGACCTCGACCGCAACGACAACACGCGGCAGATCGTCGCTGACGTCGCCTATCGTCAGCTTGCGATCGTCAACGTCATTTTCGTGGGTTTCGAGAACGCCGGCGACGGCAATTGGGTGCTTGTGGACGCCGGCATTCCCGGATCGGCTGGCGCCATCCGCTCCGCCGCGAAAGCCAGATTTGGAGGAAACGGCCGGCCCGCCTGCATCATCATGACGCATGGGCATTTCGATCACGTCGGCGTGCTCGAAACGCTGGCGAGTGAGTGGGAGGTGCCGGTTTATGCCCATGCGGCCGAGCATCCCTATCTTGACGGAAGCCAATCCTACCCGTCGGCCGATCCCAGCGTCGGTGGCGGGCTGCTCGCTCGGCTCTCTCCGCTATTCCCGACCAAGCCGGTCAACGTCGCATCGCGCCTCTATGATCTTCCCTGTGATCACAGCGTACCCTTCATGCCGGAATGGCAGTGGATCCATACGCCCGGCCATACCCCAGGACATATCTCGCTCTGGCGCAAAGGCGATCGCGTGCTGATCGCCGGCGACGCCTTCATCACGACGCGGCAGGAATCCGCTTACGCCGCAGTGACCCAAACGCCGGAGATGCACGGGCCCCCGATGTATTTCACGCCCGATTGGGAAAGCGCGAAGAGATCGGTGCGCGCACTTGCCGCGCTCGCCCCGGAGATCGTCGTCACCGGGCACGGCGCGGCCATGCAGGGGCCGCAGATGCGCGCGGCTCTCGATGCTCTCGCCCAACGGTTCGACGAAGTTGCCGTGCCTTCGCAATATCGACGTGGAGCTTAATCACACGGCACGGCTAGGAACGGTCGATGCTTCACGTGATTGTCCGACATCGAAACCTCAAGGAGAAATAACATGCGTAAGACAATCCTGACGATCTTCACGGCCGCGATGCTTGCAGGCGCTTCAGTGGGCGCAGCATACGCGCAAGGTGCTGGCGGCGGCGCTGGTGGTGGCGCAGGCGGCGGCGCCGGTGCTGGCGCGGGTGGCGCCGGAGGCGGCGCGGGCGCTGGTGCCGGCGGCGCAGGTGCCGGCGGTGCTGGAGCTGGCGGTGCAGGAGCCGGCTCGGGCGGAGCCGGCGGATCGGGTGGCGGCGGCATCACGCATGTCGAGCGGGGCGGACAAGGTGCCTCCAGTCCTTCCGGCATGCGCAACGAGACGACCCCTCCGTCCAACGGCACCATGCCGCGCCGCTAGCGGTTCACGGTTCGCAATTTTCTAAAGCACGCTCCTTGCTGTTGCGCGCATGAGAGCGGCCCCGGCGAGATCCCTCTCCTCGCCGGGGCCGCATCGCGTTCACGTCTCAACTTAAAGGCTTTCAAAATAGTCGCTAGAAACTCCATAGGAATGCAACCCGGCAGCACTCATTGCGCAATAGCGTGAACACAAAAGGAGCTGCGCATGTACTATTTCGACAAACGACTGCAATATCCGGTCAGGGTCGAGAAGCCCGATCCGATCTTCGCTCGCCAACTGCAACAAGCCATCGGCGGCGTCGAAGGCGAGATCCGCGTCTGCCTTCAGTATTTCTTCCAGGCTTGGGGCGCGCGGGGGCCGGCCAAATATCGCGATGTCCTGCTCAATACCGCGACCGAAGAGATCAGCCACATCGAGATGCTCGCGACCGCGGTCGCGTTGAACCTGGAGAATGCGCCGGCAACGATGCAGGAGACCAGCCTGCAGGCCAACCCGGTCGTCGGCGCGGTGATGAACGGCGGCGAGCGGCCGCGGCATGTGATCGAGGGCATGCTGCACCGGCATCTGCTCTCGACCGGCATGGCCGCCTTCCCTGCCAATTGCGACGGCGTCCCGTTCGATTGTTCGCATGTCTATGCCAGCGGCAATCTGGCCGCCGACATGTATTGCAACGTCGCGGCTGAATCCACCGGCCGGACCCTCGCCGTGCGTCTCTTCAATTCCACCAGCGATCCCGGCATGCAGGACATGCTGAGCTACCTGATTGCGCGCGACACCATGCATCAACAGCAATGGCTCGCGGTGATCGAGGAAATGGGCGCGGATGCCGCCCTGCCCATTCCGAACAGCTTCGACCGCAGCAAGGAGGCGACCGAATTCAGCTACATGTTCATGGGCACCGAACGCAATGCGGCACCGCTGCAGCCGGGGCGCTACTGCGAGGGCCCTTCGCTCGACGGCCAGGGGTCATTCAGCTTCCGCGCCGGGTTCGAGCCTTTGGGCGAGGAGCCTGTGCTCGGACCGGCGCGGCCGGATAGCGGCGCACAGGTCGAGCAGATGAACGAGCCGCCGGTGACGAACGCGTTGGCCTGATTCTCGTGTAACGGCCGGGGTCGTCCGACGAAAGGAACGGCCCCGGCCGACGTCTGGCGACGCCGAGCCACCAGAACGCCCAACAGAAACGCCGCAAAGACCGCTTGCAGTGGCGCTGCTCTGGTCATCCTCCGCAGTTGGTCGGCCAATCGCGCCGAGGGCGCCTGGGAAGGCGCATCGAGTCCTGTCGTTGTATTACCGTGCGGCGCGTGCGAGCCGCTCTGCGCAGTGAACTGATCGTCCACTAGACCGGACGCTTCGGTCATGGCGGAGCTTTCTTTGATATCCATGCTGATCCTCCAGTGCGGTTTTCCAGTCAGCGATCAACGTCGCCGAAGACAATGTCGAGCGACCCAAGAATCGCGGAGACGTCCGCGAGCAAATGCCCCCTGCAGAGAAAGTCCATCGCTTGCTAATGGGCGAACCCCGGCGACCTGATCTTGCACTTGTAGGGACGGTTCGTGCCGTCCGCGATGAGGAACACACCGAACTCGCCCTTCGGAGCCTCGACAGCGACATAGTCGAGCCGGTCGAAATAGGGGATCGCCTGAAGATAGGTCTTGGCCTCGATCAGCTTTTCGGTGCCCCGATGCAAAAGACCAACGTGCGGATCGACGCGTGCGACGATTTCGGCGTCCAGTTCGAGCACGAGCCTCAGCACGCCATGGGCGGCGGGATGCTGGGGACCGAAGTTGATGGTGAAGTTTCTCAAGTTGGGAGACTGGTCAAGCATATCGCTTCCGATCGAGGACATCGGTCACCTTAATCGCGATCGACGTCGAACGGCTTCACACAGGTTAACGATCGCGTCGAACTGGAGAAAAGGAGCCGTGAGCGTTGCCCTTTGGAACCCCGCTTCACGAGAGACGTTCAATGTTGAAATTGGAGATTTTCCATGAAGCATCGATTGCTCCTGGCTGCCGCGTCTCTCGCGCTCGTGACGGGCTTCGGCTCCTCGACGGCCGCCATCGCACAAGACCGCTACTGCCTTCAGGGCCGCGTCTGGGGTTATCCGGGCAACTGCCAGTTCGCCAGTTACGCTCAGTGCATGGCGACTGCATCGGGAACGAACGCCTATTGCGGCGTCAATCCGCGCTATGCCTATGCCCGGCGCTATAGAGGATATCGGTGACCAGTCCCGCTTGCGGACTGGCAATCGACCCCCGTTCTGACCGATCCCGCCGCTGAGCCGAGCGCCCCATGGCATCAGAGCAAACGCTCACGGCCGTCGTGTTCGCCGGCGGTCTCGGTCTTGGCGCGTATCATGGCGGCGCGTTCGAGGCCCTCACTTCTTACGGTCGATACGTTCGCGGATGTCCAGCAAAAAGCGGGTAACACCATCATCCGGGCTGACGCCGTCAGGCGGCGCGACAGTGATGATGCCCCAGTTCGCCAATACCGCCTCCTGCACTGGATTGCGCTGGGTGACGAAAACGAAGGACCTCGGTCGGTCCTGGCGGTGTCCCGACTCGTCCCAACTCTGCCAAATACGGTGCAGCAGGAGCCGAATGTTGGGATCTGACATGCTGTATCCGATGAAAAGCAACGTGCTTCCCAAAGCATCGGCCCGAAACCGGATGTCGAGCGGCGAATCGAACGCGAGCCGGTTGAGGAAGTCGGTCTCGGTCAGGACGAGCGAGGCATCGTCGTCGAAGTCGCCATGGAATTTGATGATGTGCGTGACGCCGGAACGGGCGCCTGCAATGTCCTTTGCGTTGCTGATCTTGGCGTAGGGCTTTTTCAGGACCTCGAAGGCTGTCTCGAGGTTACGGTCGTAGTTCGTGGTGTAAATGGTCGGAAAATCGAGCTCCACGATCAGCTTGTGGAGGCGCGAGGCCGCGATCCTGTCCGGGTCGACGCGCCAGTTGCGATCGAGCCAGCTGCGGAGCGGGCCAATTCCGCCGCGCTTCAGCCGGTAGTACTCCGCCAGCATCTGGTAGCCGCCGTGCATTCCATCGATCACGTCGCGCTCAAGTCCAAGGTCATCCAGCAGATGGTCGATCAGAGATTGCCAGGACGGCAGGCCGACAGCCATCGAGACGCCGGCGCCGACGAACAGGATGGCGCAGCGCCGCTTGATCGCAGCGGCCAGGACCTCGTGAGGCGGTCGCTCCTCGAATGCTAGTCCGGTCGGTTGCTGGTTCATCTACCTTGAATAGCTGGACAAGACGCGGGTTCCTGGGCCATCGCCCAGCGGTAGGGAAGCGGTCTTCTCCGTCTGCGCCGCGAACCGGGCGATCAGACGCCGAAGTTGCGCCTTGTGCACCAGACGGCCCGCCGTTTTCGGCGAGACCCAGATTGCTTCGCGCTCACCCTTTTCCGGCCACCAGCGCTCCTGCCCGTGGACTCTCATGGGAAAGACGGCGACGTTCATGGTCCGCTTGCGATCGCCCTTCCGTTTACGATGCTTGAAGGAGCCCAGCGCGCGCTTTGCGGTGACGCCGACGAGACCGGCCTCCTCGTACGCCTCGAGCGCAGCCGTATGATGCGGCTCCGTCTTGCGCATCGGCGATCCCTTCGGGACACTCCATCTGCCCTTGCGCCTGGTCGTAATCAGCATCACGCGCAATTCGGAATTGTTCAGCGTGAACGGCAACGCGGCGAATTGTTTCTTGCCCATCAGGCGCCTCCAGTTTGGTCGATAAGCCAACGCCGCAGCCATCGTTCCTTCTGCGCAGTAGCGTCCGTCCCCGATCAGAACTTCCGTTCGACCATCTTGAGGCGCAATCCGGAAATGGCTTCGCCCGGATTCAAGCCTTTGGGACACGCCTTCGCGCAGTTGAGAATGGTGTGACAGCGATAGATCCTGAAGGGGTCTTCGAGCTTGTCGAGGCGCTCGCCCGTCGCTTCGTCGCGGCTGTCATTGACCCAGCGGGCCGCCTGGATCAGGGCAGCTGGGCCGAGGAAACGCTCCGAATTCCACCAGTAGCTTGGACAAGATGTCGAGCAGCAGGCGCAGAGAATGCACTCGTACAGTCCATCGAGCTTGGCCCGATCCTCATGGCTCTGCCGCCATTCCTTCTGTGGCGTGGGCGACACGGTTTGCAGCCAAGGCTCGATCAATGCGAGCTGGGCGTAGAAATTCGTCAGGTCCGGAACGAGGTCCTTCACCACGGGCTGGTGCGGCAAAGGCAGGACGCGCAGCGGCTCGCCTTGCGGGACGTCCTCGATCATAGACTTGGTGCAGGCGAGCGTGTTCTGGCCGGCGATATTCATTGAGCAGGAGCCGCACACGCCTTCGCGGCAGGACCGCCTGAACGTCAGCGTGGAATCGATGTTGTTCTTGATCCAGATCAGACCATCCAGCACCATGGGCCCGCAATCGCTCATATCGACGAAGTAGGTGTCGAGCCGGGGATTGCGACCGTCGTCGGGATTCCAGCGATAGACCTGGAATTCGCGCAACGATTTGCTGTCCGGCTTGGGCCAGATCCTTCCCTTTTCCACGCGGGAGTGTTTCGGAAGCCTGAACTCGACCATGTTACCTCCGGGCGGACATGAGGCGTTGACAAAGGCCGCGGCGTTCAACTCCACTTGCGCAGCTGAACCGCGCATCAGCCGAGATTGAAGCAACGGAGTTGCAGAAGATCATCCAGCGACACACCAAACAGCACGATGCGAAAGGCTGGTGCTGTCGCGAGCGCCAGCAGCACTATGAAAATGGCATAGACCAGAGCCGGCGGAGTCTCTCTAGCGAGCTTGTAGACTGCTTTCCGCATGTACCCTCCCTTGCTTGCCGGCACGCGTCATGGCGATGCCGACAACCAGCATGGCCGCACCCCATAGCAGGAAGCCGAGATCCCAGAAGATGCGCTGTTCGTCGGGGACTGTCTCATTCACCCGATGCAGCTTGAAGATCCCATGGTCCACCACACCTTCAACCAGATTGAAGATGCCCCATCCGAGCAAGACCGCTCCGAGACACCGGCTGCCCGACAAATGAATGTCGGACCTGCGCGCCCTTTGCCACAGGACATACAGGCCGAGCAGCACAAGCAGATAGGTCGCACTGTGGAAGATACCGTCCCAGGTCGTATTGAGCTTGATGTTGTCGATGGAGTTGAGCGGGTACCAGCCGCTTAACATATGATGCCATTGCAGCAGCTGATGAAACACGATGCCATCGAAAAATCCGCCCAGACCAAGCCCGAGAAGGACACCCGCGGAAATCGGGAAGCTGGATGAATTGTTGTCTTGCATGAATTGACTCGTGCGCCGATCGGCATCTGGATGATGGACAAACCATCCTCAGCGCTGCCGTTCCTATGATCATGACGCACTGCCGGTGCCAATAACCTGCGTTAACCTGCATGATCGTCTCATGACGTCGAAGACGCTTTGCGGAGCATCGCTCGGCTGCTCTGCCAACGATAGGAACGTTCGAAACGGTCCCAGCGTCTTGTGAATTCAACATTGGAGACTTCATCATGCTGAGAAGATCGTTCTTGCTTGCTTTGGGCGGACTCGGACTGTCGACCTACGCTGCGCAATCCAAACCAGCCCCACAGCGGGATTTTCGAACGGCCGACCTGATGGGTGGGGCGTTTGCGATGCAGACGAGTCAGCTCGCCCTGACGCGCACCGGCAATCCCGACATCGTCAACTTCGCGAATGCAGAGATCGCCGAACAGGTCCAGGTCGCGAGCGCGCTCGGAGCAGCGCCGGGATCGGCACCGCTGCGGCCGAATCATGCCGCCCTCTTTCAGCGCCTTCAGGCCACACCATCGGGTCCCTTCGACCGGATGTATGTGCAGGGGCAGATCCGCGGGCACCGTGAATTGCTCGCGCTCAACGCGTCGTATTTGCGATCCGGCGGCAACCCCGGCGAACAGCAGGTCGCACAGATGTCGCTGCCGATCATTCAGCGTCACTTGGCGATCCTGAGCAATCTCAGGGAAGTCGGCTAGAGCTTTACCCCAGCGACAAAGGAGCGGCGGGGCCGTGCGTGACGGCCGCCGTCAAAGTCGTCGATGATTCAAACCGCGAGGAGCCGATATGGCGTATGCCCTGTTCAAGGACGACGAAAAACTCAGCCGGACGTTTTCAACCAAAGAGGAAACGCTGAAAAAGGCCGACGACGCCGGTCTGGTCGAAAGCGGCGGAGGTCAGCCGAGGCTCGAGGACGACCTGCAGATCAAGCCCTGCTCGCCCGACCCCGAAGCTCGAAGCGAAGACGACCTCGATTGGACGCCGGGAAACCCGGCGTCCTGATCATCGATCTAACAGCCTTTGCAGATGCTCTTGATCTTTCGATCGACGTGGGAGTCCTGAGAGTTCTCCGAGCGTATTTCGGCGTCGCCCGGCATCGACGGACCGGGTGTCGCAGTTCCGTCAATCCGCCCGCTGCTGGTGCCTCCTGCGGGATTGCCGGCCCGCCCGACGGTTGTCGATCCTCGCGGACCGCCACCGGTTGATTGGGCCGTTCCAGCGGTGTTCGTGCCGGTAGCCGTCGTGCCGCGCGAAGCCGCGGCCGCGTCGGCTGGATTACCCAGGTTGGGTGATACATCCCCCGTCTGGTTTGTAGCTCCTGCAGAGCCAAGGCCTGCCGACCCAGGGCTTGCCGATCCGGGGCTTGCCGATCCAGGGCTTGCCGACCCAAGGCTCGAGGCACCGCCGGCCGACCCAGGGCTTGAGGCACCGCCGACGCCGCCGCTCGTGCCGCTCGCGCTTGCTCCGCCCGAACCACCACCGCCACCGCCGCCGCCGCCACTCTGCGCCGAGGCGGCCCCTATCGACGCGCTCGCCAGGAAGGCGATCAGTATCAAGCTCGAACTTGTCCTACGCATTGCTCAGCTCCTCTCACGATCATTGTGCGTGTGATGTTGATCGCGCTCACCACCGCCTCCCGAGACGTGTGATTTGCGGTCGTTGGTGGGCGTTCCCGGCGCAGGGCGCTCATGCTCGCGACCACCCTTTTCGGGGTGCTTGCGGTCCTGCCGCGAGGAGCCCGGACCACCGAAGCGTTCAGTGTCTGAGTTCTTGTGTGGCATTCATCGGTCCTGCTGGTAGCCTTGGTTTGTCGTGTTCTGCTTGATGTTGCCGTGACGTCCCTGCGTGTCGAAGTTCTCGCGGCCGGGCACCTTTTCGTCCGTCTCGATCTTTGGATCAGATCCGGGTCCCTTGTCGCTGCGCTGCTCTGGCGGTACGGGGGGCATTTTGGTCATTGCATGCTCCTTGTTTCAGTCTCGCGACCTCATGCGCTGGCAATGAGATGCGGCGTCGGTCGTTCCTGATCGATGCTGATGCATATGCCCGTAGGAACGAACGATTCCCGCGCGGGTTGACCCGCAGTTCATACCGAAGGCTTTTTGTTCATGGTCAAGGATCTATCGCGTGAAGCGGAGAAGGACGGCACCCGGAAGCTGATGATGGTGGGATCGGCGGTGGCAGCCGTCCTGTTTGTAGGTTTCATCGTCTGGTTCGCCGTGCCCCAGATGTTCGGGACAACAGACTATCTGGGCCGCCCCTCTACAGGCGCCGACAAAGGTGCCCCTGCCACAACCGTCGGCACGGGAGTTCCCACGCAACGCGAAGCGGTCAGCAAAGCGGCGAAGGAAAACCCGGCTGGCAATGAAGATACGACCGGCGCCCGTGCGCGGGACGTCAAACAGACCGCCCAGCCGGCTGGCCTCAACGATCAGCAGCGCGAACAGCTCCGCGCCATCGTCTCGTCGGCGCACGGCCCCACGATGGATCGTCCAAATTTCGAGATGATGATCGGTACTTCGGTGCCGCGCCAGACCGAGGTGGCCGACTTGCCGCCCGAAGTCACCCAAGTGCTGAACGGGTTCTGGGGCGATCAATACCTGATCGCTGGGAAGGATCTCGTCATTGTCGATCAGCATTCGCGCCGCGTCGCGGCAATCATCGCTGGCGTACGCTGATCGCGTGCCGCCGCATCGACAGAACCATAAAGAGGATAACTTATGCCGAGAGCGAAAGCGCCTGAAAACGACCCGAGAGAAACACCGGTCGACGATCCGCGACAGCAGACCGATTTGCCGACCCACCGGCAGACGGACCAGCCTTGGCAGGGGAATCCCGAGAAGGAGCAGATCGACCCAAAGCGTCCCCCGATTGATCTGGAGCGGTGGCAAAAATCGAATACCCACTAGCTGGCACGCACGTACTTCGTTCACCCGTCGAGCTCATGGATGGTGGGGCGCAGGTCGCCGCCCTCATCCGGTTCGAGCGTCGCCAGCGTGATCGGCAGCTTGAAGCGCCTTGGACCGGCGCTCCCGGGATTCAGGAAAAGCACTCTGTTTCTCGTGTTGACCTGCACCCGATGCGAATGTCCTGATATCACCACGTTCACACCGTGCGCTGCGGGGTCGATGGCGAGCGTCTTGAGATCGTGCAGGAGGTAGAAGCAACGAGCGCCGAGGTGCACCGTTTCGGTTTCGGGATAGCGCATCGCCCAACTGCCGACGTCGACGTTTCCCCTGATGGCGGTGACCGGCGCTATTCGGCAAAGCCTCTCCAGAACCTCCGGCGCGCCGATATCACCGGCGTGGATGATATGCGACACTCCCGCAAGACAGCGTTCGGCCTCCGGCCTGAGAAGGCCGTGCGTGTCGGAGATCACTCCGATCCTCAATGCCATGTCAGACCAGGGCTTCAGTGCAGGACATCAAGGGGTACCTTCCCGATCTCCTCACCCTCATGGTTCGTGACCAGGATCGAAAAGTGACGGTTCCTGAGTTCGGGACGCTCCGCAAGAAGTCTCCTCGCGATCTCCTCGGCAACATCCAGCGCCATGATGTCGTCAGGCAATTCAGCACCCCCCTCGTCTGCAACGGTCTTGGAGTCGATCAGATCGAAATGATAGCGCGGCACGTGAACCCTCAAATTCGTCGCAGGAACGCGCGATCTCAAGCCTTCGTTCCGGCGCTCGCACGTCAACTCCGGGCATGTCCGCAGGAACCCTCAGGGTCATCGCGGCATTGCTGCGTTTTTGGAGCCGACACATGCTCAGAGAGTTGCGCGTGCTTGCCCAGCCGGGCGCGATCATCGCCAGCCTTGCCGTCCTGTTGCTGATGGCCGCTGGTGACGCGGCGATCGTGATCGCCGTGAAGGGCTGGCCATTCTAGCCCGATGATCGATGTCGGACATATCCCTGTTGGGCCGATCGCCCCGATTGGCGCATAGGAACCTTTGTAGGCCTGACCGGTTCCGCCTGTGAAGCGGAGTGCGACAAAACGTCAATGCGGGTCTGGGTGCGAAGGGTTCTGGTGTTGTGCATGACCTGGCCGCTTGCTGCGTGCGCGGGCCGGCAGTCGGCGCTTGACCCTCAAGGGCCGCAATCCGGTCAGATCTTGCACACGCTGTTCATCTTTCTCGCCGTGGCAGCGATGGTCTGGACCGCTGTCGTGATCGTCCTGGGCATCGGAATGTTGCGGCGGAAGCGTTCGGCCGATCGGCCGCTCGATCTTCACCAGGCGTTTGAGGAACGCTCCGGGCGCGTCATCCTCGCGCTCGGGATTGCAACCACCGTCATCGTGCTCGGCCTCTCCCTTGTCAGCTATGCCGGTCAGCGCACCGTCTTCGTCAAGGACGAGAAAGCCCACACGCTCAAGATCATCGGCCACCAATGGTGGTGGGAGGTCCGCTACGAGGCCGACAGTCCGCACCAGAGTTTCGTGACCGCCAACGAGATCCGGATCCCTACCGGCCAGCCCGTGAAGGTCGAGCTTGAATCCGCCGATGTGATCCACAGCTTCTGGGTGCCCAGCCTGACCGGCAAGATGGACTTGATCCCCGGGCAGAAGAACGAGCTGCAATTCACGGCGAAGAATGCCGGCGTCTATCGCGGACAATGCGCCGAGTTCTGCGGGATCCAGCACGCCCACATGGCGTTCGCGGTGATCGCGATGTCTCCCGACGAGTTCGGCCGCTGGCGTGACCATGAAAACCAGAGCGCGAACAGCCCCGCGGATCAGCTCGGCAAACAGGGCGAGGCTCTGTTCCGGGGACGCGGATGCGCCTTGTGCCACAACATCAGCGGCACGCTGGCCGGCGGGCAGCTCGGCCCGGATCTCACGCATATCGGCAGCCGCACGACCATCGCGGCGGGGACGCTGCCGAATACTCCCGCGACGCTCGGCGCCTGGATCGCCGATCCCCAGCACATCAAGCCCGGCAATCTCATGCCGAAGATGCCGCTGCAATCGGATGAGCTGATCGCGATCATTCATTATCTGGAGCAGCTCAAGTGAGCATCGCCGCTGAACCAAATGATTTGCGGGATGACGTCCTGAACGGCCTGCAGCTTTCGACGCAGCTCGAGCGGGTGTGGCGCACGCCGTCCGGGTGGATGGGCGCGCTGATGGCAGTCGACCACAAGGTGGTCGGCCGCCGTTACATCGTCACGGCGTTCGTATTCCTGCTCCTCGGCGGCATCCTTGCGGTCCTGATGCGCGTTCAGCTTGCCGGGCCGGAGAAGACGTTTCTCTCCGCCGACAAGTACAATCAGGTCTTCACGATGCACGGCTCGACGATGATGTTCCTGTTCGCTGTGCCCGTCATGGAGGCGTTCGCCGTCTATCTGGTGCCCTTGATGGTCGGCACGCGGAACATCGCCTTTCCGCGGCTGAACGCCTTCAGCTATTGGATGTTTCTGTTCGGCGGCTGCTTCCTGTGGATCTCCTTCCTGTTCAATGTCGGCCCCGATGTCGGCTGGTTTTCCTACGTTCCCCTCTCCAGCCTGCAGTTCACACCGACGAAGCGCGCCGACGTCTGGGCGCAGATGATCACCTTTACCGAGGTCGCGGCGCTCGCAGTCGCCGTCGAGATCGTCGTCACCGTGTTCAAGCTCCGCGCGCCCGGCATGACGCTCGACCGCATTCCCCTGTTCGTCTGGGCCATGCTGGTGACGGCCTTCCTGGTGATGTTCGCCATGCCATCGATCATGGTTGCATCGACGTCACTGATCCTGGATCGGCTCGTCAATACCCGCTTCTACGATTCCTCATCGGGTGGACATCCCCTGCTCTGGCAGCACCTGTTCTGGTTCTTCGGCCATCCCGAGGTCTACATCATTTTCATCCCGGGCACGGGGATGGTCTCGGCGATCCTCGCGACGTTCGCGCGGCGGCCGGTGATCGGCTATCCCGTCGTGATCCTCTCCCTGATCGCGACCGGCTTCCTGTCGTTCGGCCTCTGGGTCCACCACATGTTCGTCACGGGCCTGCCCCAACTCGGCGCGGCCCTGTTCACCGCCTCCAGCATGCTGATCGCGGTGCCGAGTGGACTGCAGATCTTCTGCTGGCTGGCAACGCTCTGGGACGGACGTCCGGTCTACCGGACGCCGCTGTTGTTCGTGATCGGCTTCATCGTGATCTTTGTGCTCGGCGGATTGTCCGGCGTCATGGTCGCCTCGGTCCCGATCGATACCCAGGTGCACGACACTTATTTCGTCGTGGCCCACTTCCATTATGTCCTTATCGGCGGCGCTGTTTTCCCGCTGATCGGCGCGGTCTACTACTGGTTTCCCAAGATCGCGGGCCGCATGCTGAGCGAAAGACTTGGGCGCTGGAACTTCTGGCTCGCCTTCATCGGCTTCAACGTCGCGTTCTTTCCCATGCACATCCTCGGGCTGATTGGGATGCCGCGCCGGGTCTACACCTACACGGCCGACATGGATTGGGCGCACCTGAACCTCTTGTCCAGCGGCGGTGCGCTGATTTTCGCGCTCAGCTTCGCGTTGCTTCTGGTCAATGTGATCTACAGCCTGCGCAAGGGCGAGCTCGCAGGCGACAATCCCTGGGATGCCTCGACGCTGGAATGGGCGACCTCGTCGCCACCTCCGCCGCAGAACTTCGACCGCATTCCGGTCGTCAAGCACCGCGATCCGCTGTGGGCCGATAGCGAGAGCCTGCCCGTGGTCGCGGGCCTGAGTGCAGAGCGGCGCGAAGTCCTGCTGACCTCGCTGGCGGAAGCGGAGCCGCAGATCCGCGAGGCATCGCCCGAGCCGAGCATCTGGCCACTGCTCGCGGCGATCGCGACGACGATCTTCTTCATCGGCTCGATCTTCACGCCCTGGGCGGTGCTCTGGGGCACGCCGCCGATGGCCGTGACTTTGATCGGCTGGTTCTGGCCGACCGGCAGCAAGGAGGACGAGGAGTGAGACAGGCTATCGTCCGCGACGTCTCGGACCTGCCGACTTACGGCTACGGCCCGCGCAGTGGCCCCTGGTGGGGCGCCATGGGTTTCATGGCCCTCGAAGGCATGGGCTTTGCCGTTGCCATCGGCGCCTACCTTTATCTCTACGCAGTCAACCCGAGCTGGCCGATCGGAGCCTCCCCGCCGGATCTCTGGCCGGGGACGGTCGAGACGGTGATCTATGTGTTGAGCATCATTCCCAACGAGTTCACGAACCGCGCCGCACACCGGCAGGATCTCGCGAAGGTGCGGATCGGCCTGATCGTGATGGCCCTGATCGGCATCGCTCTGCTGGTGCTGCGCGGCTTCGAATTCGCGCATCTCAACACCCGATGGGACAATTCAGCCTACGGCTCGATCGTATGGCTCATTCTGGGGCTGCACACGACTCACCTTGCCACCGATCTCGGCGACACCGTCGTGCTGGCGGTGTTGATGTTCACGCGCCATGCGAAACCGCGCCGGTTCAGCGATGTGACCGACAACGTGTTCTACTGGAACTTCGTCGTGCTCGCCTGGCTGCCGCTCTACGTCTTGCTCGATTGGGTGCCACGCCTATGACCGCAGCCGATCGACATTCCAGACTGCTTTACTGGGCCGGCGTTGCGCTCGGACCCATCGCTTGGGGTATCAATTTGCAGGGCGTCTACGTGCTCGCGCACTTCTCCTGCGAACAGACCAGGATCAGTGGCGCGATCATGAGTGCGGTTCTAGCTATCGTCGCTCTCGCAGGCACTGTCATTTCAGCCCGCGCCGTTCAACGCGGCGCTGGGGCTGAATGGACGGATGCGCAAGGCGGCGGGCCACGAACGTTCATGGCCTGGCTCGGCGTCGGCTCCGGCGTGCTGTTTGCGTTGGTGATTGCGAACCAGTTCGCCGCCTCGCTCATGATCAGCCCATGCCTGCGCTGAGCTTCGCAGCACTGCTGCTCGCGCTGCTCGCGGCACCGGCCGCCGCGCACGGACTATCGGAGGTCGATCCCGGCTCGCTGTGGAGCTACGATCCCTGGCTCATGGCCCCGCTGTATGCCGTCGCTATCGCCTTCTATGTCGGAACGCAGCGGCTCTGGCACCATGCGGGCGGCGGCCGTGGCGTCAGCTTCCGCCAGGTGGCGGCATTCTGGACCGGATGGCTGGTGGCCGCGCTCGCGGTGACCTCGCCACTGCACTGGCTCGGCGAGCGTCTGTTCACCGCGCACATGGTCGAGCACGAACTGCTCATGGTGGTCGCGGCACCGCTGATGGCGTTCGCCCGGATCAATGGGCCGATGCTGTGGAGCCTGCCGGCCCGGCTTCGCCCGGCGGCGGGTCGCATGCTCAATCTGCCGATATTGGCGTGGCCGTGGCGTTTTGTAAGCCACCCCATGAGCGCGACCATCCTGCACGGTGCGGCGCTCTGGATCTGGCATGCACCGCCGCTATATGCATGGGCGCTAGAGAATACGGCGATCCATCGTCTCCAGCACATCAGCTTTTTCGCGACCGCGCTGTTGTTCTGGTGGGTGCTGCTTCATGGCCGCGGTCAGGGCCGTAGCACCCGAATTCGTGACGGCATCGCTGTCGCGTGTCTCTTCATCACGATTTTACATTCGGGTGTGCTCGGGGCTCTGCTGACGGTGTCGCCGCGGCTGTGGATCCCGGGCCAGGGCGCCCTCGCTGGCGAATTCGGCCTCTCGGCACTGGAGGATCAGCAGCTCGCCGGCATCCTGATGTGGGTGCCCATGGGAATACTCTATACCGGCGCGGCGTTGTTTTTCGCTCATCGGTGGCTGACTGCGAACGGCGGCCATTCCCACCTGCCGCTCTCTTCAACATCCGGGCTGAGCGATGCCGCATAGGAACCGCAACTTCTGTTCGGACGTTCGCCTGTCGACTGCGACACTCCACGGAGGCCACATGGAAAAACGATCCGTCATGGCGGCAACGGCTATCTTCACCGCGGCATTCTTGATGCCTGCAACCTTGAACGCGCAGGACCCACCCCGGCCAGGGATGTCGTGCCCGGTCGACCATGACAAGCTCGCCGATATCCTCAAGAAGAGTGTCAAGCCGGGCGGCGGCCCGAGCAACGGAGGTCTCGACAACAACGAATGGGCTGCCGTCGTCAATCGACAGGGTGTCGTCTGCGCCGTCGCCTATAGCGGCAGTGAGGCCGATGATCAGTGGCTTGGCAGCCGGGCCATCGCAGCCGAGAAGGCCAATACGGCGAATGCATTCAGCCTGAAGGACAAGGCCATGGCGACGGCCAATCTCTATGCCGGTGCGCAGCCCGGCGGATTCCTGTTCGGCGCGGCGCTCGGCAACCCGCCGTCCCCGGAAGCCTTGTACGCCGGATCTCCGGACAGCTTCGGCACGGCCCAGGATCCGATGGTGGGCAAGCCGATCGGCGGCACCATCGTGTTCGGAGGCGGGCTGGCGCTCTATGACGGCAACGGCGTGGCCGGTGCGCTGGGTGTGAGCGGTGACAGTTCCTGCGCCGATCACAACGTCGCCTGGCGCGTGCGCCACCAGCTCGGGCTCGACCGGGTGCCCGCCGGAGTAAGCCCGAACATGAAGGACGCGATCATCTATGACATCGGACCTGACGGCAAAAGCCCGTCGGGATTCGGTCATCCCAAGTGCAACGGCAAAGAGGATCAGATCGCGGTAGATCTCGGCGCCGGCGTTTCGGGCAATGTCGTGAGATAGTGCTTCGTCGCTCGCCGCATTTTGGAACCAAGGAAAGGCGGAACGTTTGTACGTCCGTAAACCGGCCTGCAACGGCGCACGGCCTCGTCACTGCCGTGGAGATCTTTACATATGTTAGTGCGTAGCTTCACGCAGTTGGTGAGCGTGGTGTGCGCGTCCTGCGCGTTGCTGTCATCCGCCTCGGCACAGACCGATCTGGCCAGCCGCATGAAGGATCCAGGCCAATGGCCGATGGCGGCGCGCGACTACGCCAACACCAGATATAGCGACCTTGATCAGATCAACACGTCCAACGCTTCGCGCCTCCAGCTTGCATGGACGTTCTCGGTGGGCGCCGATCGAGGCCAGGAGGCGGCGCCGCTCGTGGTGGACGGCACCATGTATGTGGTCGGCCCCTATGCAGGACCCTACCCCAATCGTGTATTTGCGCTTGATGCCACGACAGGCGAATTGAAATGGTCCTACGCGCCGAAGCCGGAGCCCGCGGCCGCGGGCGTTGCCTGCTGCGACGTCGTCAATCGCGGACTGGCCTTCGACAATGGCAAGGTTTTCCTCAACACGCTCGATAACCACACCGTCGCGATCGACGCCAAGTCCGGCAAAGAGCTTTGGCACACGAAGCTCGGCGAGATCAACAAGGGCGAAACCATCACGATGGCTCCCATCGTGGTGAAAGGCAAAATTCTCGTCGGCAACAGCGGCGGCGAACTGGGCGTGCGCGGCTGGGTCACCGCACTCGACGAGACCACCGGCGCCATCGCCTGGCGCGCTTATTCAACAGGGCCCGATAAGGACGTGCTGATCGGCGACGATTTCAAGCCGTTCTACGACAATCTCAAAGGCCAGGATCTCGGCGTGAAGAGCTGGCCCGCCGACCGCTGGCAGGTCGGTGGCGGCACGGTTTGGGGCTGGATCTCTTACGATCCCGATCTGAACCTGATCTATTACGGCACGGCCAATCCAAGTCCCTGGAACGCGAACCAGCGCAGCGGTGATAATCTCTGGAGCGCGTCGATCTTCGCGCGAAATCCAGACACAGGCCAGGCGAAATGGGCCTACCAGGTCAACCCGCACGATCTGTTCGATCACGACGAGATCAATGAGAACGTGCTCGTCGACCTCGAACTGAATGGACAGCCGCGCAAGGTGCTGATCCACCCCGGCCGCAACGGCTACATGTACGTGATGGATCGCGCCACCGGTGAAGTGATTTCGGCGGACGCGTATGATTTCGTTAACAGCTACAAGGGCGTCGATCTGAAGACAGGCAAGATCATCCCGAACGAGGAGAAGACTCCGCTTGTCGGCAAGACAGTCGAGAACATCTGCCCGAGCGCGCCCGGCGCCAAGGATTGGCAGCCGAGCGCGTGGTCACCGCGCACAAAACTTCTCTACGTTCCGCATCAGCATCTCTGCATGAGCTTCAAGGCTTCTCAAGTCGGCTACATCGCCGGGACGCCCTATGTCGGCGCAGACGTCGACATGTATGCCGGCCCCGGCGGCTATCGCGGCGAGTTCATGGCGTGGGATCCGATCGCGCGCAAGAAGGTCTGGGAGATTCACGAGAAGCTGCCGGTCTGGAGCGGCGCGCTGGTGACGGCTGGCGACGTCGCGTTCTACGGCACCATGGATAGGCTCTTCAAAGTGGTGGATGCCAAGGATGGACGCGTGCTCTGGCAATTCCGCGCTGGATCCGGGTTCATCGGCCAGCCGATCTCCTATCGCGGCTCCGACGGACAGCAATACATCGCGATCCTGTCGGGCGTCGGCGGCTGGCCGGGGGTGGTCGCCAATGCCGAGGTCGATCCGCGGGTGCGCAACGGCGCCCTTGGCTTTACCGGCGCGACGCAGGATTTGCCGTTCTACACCGCCGGTGGGAGCGAGCTGCTGGTCTTCAAACTCGGCGGCGCAAATGGTGAGGACACCAGCCATGCGCCCTCTAAATAGGCGTCCCCGCATATCGTTTGGCATTCTCTTCGCGCTCGCGACAACGGCAGCGGCAGCGTCGGAGGGTGAGCTTCGCGTCTGTGCCGATCCCAACAATCTGCCGTTCTCGAACAGTGCCGAAGCAGGATTCGAAAACAGGCTCGCGGCCATGGTGGCTGAGCATTTCGGCCAGCAGGTCTCCTACACCTGGTGGGCGCAGCGCCGCGGCTTCATCCGCAACACACTGAAAGCCGGCAGATGCGACGTCGTCATGGGCGTGCCGTCCGGCTATGAACTCGTCGAGACGACCAGGCCCTATTATCGCTCGAGCTACGTGTTCGTCACACGGCAGGACCAGCACCTCGAGCTTTCGTCCCTGCTCGACCCGCGCTTGCATCACCTCGTGATCGGCGTGCATCTGATCGGCGATGACGGCAACAATCCGCCGCCCGCGCAGGCGCTCGGCGACCAAGGCATCGTCGACAACCTCCGCGGCTACTCCATCTACGGTGATTATCGCCAACCCGATCCGCCGGCACGCCTGATCGAAGCGGTCGAAAGCGGCAAGATCGATGTCGCCGCAGCATGGGGGCCGCTCGGCGGATATTTCGCCCAGCGCTCTCCCGTCCCCCTGACGGTCACGCCGATCCGGGATTACGAACGCTTTCCATCTCAGCAATTCCGGTTCGCCATCGCGATGGGGGTGCGCAAAGGCGACGACGTTTTGCGCGACCGACTCAATGCATTCATCGACGAGCACGGGACTGAGATCGCGTCACTGCTGCGCAGTTACGGCGTTCCGCTGGTGGACGAACCGACTCCGGTATCGGGAGGACACGAATGATGTCTGCTCCAGTGCTGCGCGCGAGCGCCCTGTCGTTGCTGCTGGCGACCGTGCCGAACGGCGCGGCAATCGCCCAGCAGACCCTGCCGCAGTCGCAGGAGGCGCAGATGCCGACGCTGTCCCCGCGCCCGAATTTCGGTGGCAATGTTGGCAATGGCAGCCCCGGCGTCTTCATGCAGATTCCGGTCAGTCACCTCCATCCCGGCGCGCAGCCGGACCCGCCGCAAATCAAGAATCCAGTGCAAGGCGATCCCAACGCGCAGCAGCGTGGGATGACCTACTATGTCAACTTCAACTGCGTCGGCTGCCACGCGCCCAATGGCGGTGGCGGCATGGGGCCGGCGCTGAGCAACAACATCTTTATTTACGGCTCGCAGCCCGAGAACATCTTTCTGTCGATCTACCAGGGGCGGCCAAACGGAATGCCGGCCTGGGGCGGCGTGCTGCCCGACAGCGTGATCTGGGACCTGGTCACCTATATCGGCAAGATCAGCAACGAGCCGAGCCACCAATGGGGCCGCACCTTTTCGGCCAATCTGCCGTCGCCCGAGGTCGAGCAGGTCCCGAGCGAGCAGGTCTCCACGACCGATCCCTGGTCTGCCACCAAGTCTTTCAATTTCGGCCAGAAGCCCTGATCGGCCGAGCGGAGCAGCAATGGTGAATCCGATCACGAGATTGCTAGTCACCGCGCTGCTGGCTACGACAGGCGCCGCCTGCAACGCTGCGGGCCCGGACAACTTCGTGGGCGACGCGCGTCGTGGCGCCGACCTCGTGAAGCAGTACCAGTGCGGCGGCTGTCACGATATTCCCGGCATTGCCGGTGCAGACGGTAACGTCGGCCCCCCCTTGCATCGGATCGGCACGCGGACCTACATCGCCGGCTACATCCACAATTCGCCGGACAACATGGCTGACTGGATCGAGGATCCACAGCGGGCGTTGCCGGGCAATGCCATGCCGCGAATGGGCATCCCGCAGAAGGACGCGCGGGACATCGCGGCGTTTCTCTACACGCTGAAGTGACCATCATGACACCGACACACCGTTCGACGAATTGGTTCCGTGAGGCGCCATTGCTGGCCGTCACCGTCGTGGTCGTCGCTATCATGGGACTGGGCCTCCTCGCCGGCGGCGCCTGGCTCGCGGCCCTCGGTGGCTCCATCTACTATCTAATCGCGGGCATCATGCTTCTGCTCACGAGCTGGCTGCTCGCGCGCCGTCGTGCCGAGGCGCTCTGGATTTATGCGGCGCTGCTGGGCGGGACGATGGCGTGGGCGATCTGGGAAGCCGGATTCGATTTCTGGTCGCTCGCCCCGCGGGGCGACGTATTGGCACCACTCGGCGTCTGGCTGCTGTTGCCCTTCATTGTGCGTCGACTGGCACCGCGCATGCGGACCGCACGTTGGGCGCTCGGCCTCGTGCTGATCGTAGCCGTCGTCGTGCTCGGCGTTTCTCTGGCGAGGGACCGGCATGATATCGCCGGCACGATACCGGAGATCGAAACGACAGGCGCTGTTGCCTGGTCCGAGCCGACCCGGCCTGACGCCGGCGAGAACTGGACAGCCTACGGCGGCAGCGGCTTCGGTACGCGCTTCTCGTCGCTGAGCCAGATCACCAAGGACAACGTCAAGGACCTCAAGCTCGCCTGGGAATTCCGCACCGGCGACCACAAGGGCCCTGATGATCCCGACGAGATCACCAACCAGGCAACGCCGCTCAAGGTGGGTGATCTGCTCTACACTTGCTCGCCGCACCAGATCGTGTTCGCGCTCGAAGCTGCGACCGGAAAACTGCGCTGGAAGTTCGATCCGCAGGTCCAGCACAACAAGGCGTTCCAGCACATGACCTGCCGCGGCGTGTCCTATCACGCGACCAGGCCCGGCGCGGTCACTGCCAACGGCGCGCCGGCCCTGAACGATTGTGCGGGACGCATCTTCGTCCCAACCAACGACGGGCGGATGTTCGCGCTCGATGCCCAGAGCGGTGTGCCTTGCCAGAGTTTTGGCAACCAGGGACAGATCGATCTCAAGCAAGGCAGCGAGATCCAGACACTCGGCTTCTACGAGGGCACTTCGCCGCCCGTGGTCACGGACAAGGTGCTGATCGTCGGCGGAGCGGTGATCGACAACTATTCCGATCGCGTCCCGTCGGGCGTGATCCGCGGCTTCGATATCTATTCGGGACGGTTGATCTGGGCGTTCGATGCCGGCAATTCCGATCCGAACGAAATGCCCTCCGCCTCGCATCATTTCACGGCCGGCTCACCCAATTCGTGGAGCATTTCGGCGGTCGACGAGAAGCTCGGACTCGTCTACGTGCCGCTCGGCTCGAGTTCTCCGGATATCTGGGGCGGCGGCCGTTCGCGCGAAAACGAGCGCTACGATTCGGCATTGATTGCGCTCGATGTCTCGACCGGAAAACTGCGTTGGTCGTTCCAGAACGTACACCACGATCTCTGGGACATGGATATGCCGTCGCAGCCCAGTCTGGTCGATTTGCGCTCCAACGGCGGCGTCACGCCTGCGATCTACATCCCGGCAAAGACCGGCGACATCTTCGTGCTCGACCGCCGCGACGGACGTCAGTTGGTGCCCGCACCGGAGAAGCCGGTGCCTCAGGGCGCCGCGAAGGGAGACCGGCTGTCGCCAACCCAACCTTTTTCGGAATTGAGTTTCCGCCCCTCCGGCATGCTGACGGACGCGCAGATGTGGGGCAGCACGATGTTCGACCAGCTCGCCTGCCGGATCAAGTTCAAGCGCCTGCGCTATGAGGGGCCGTTCACTCCGCCGTCTGAACAAGGCACGCTGGTGTTTCCCGGAGACTTCGGCATGTTCGAATGGGGCGGCATTGCCGTCGATCCGCAGCGCCAGATCGCGATCGCAAACCCTCAATCGATTCCCTTCGTCTCGCGCCTGGTGCCGCGCGGGAAGGACAATCCGGCCGCGCCGAATGCGGCGCATCCGCCGGGAACCGAGCTCGGCGTGCAGCCGATGTACGGCGCGCCCTACGGCGTCGACCTCGGCATTTTTCTCTCGCCGCTCGGCATCCCCTGCCTTGCCCCGCCATGGGGCAATATCGCAGCGATCGATCTCAAAACGCACAAGGTGGTCTGGCAGCATCGCATCGGCACGATCCGCGATCAGGCCCCGCTGCCGCTGCCATTCAAGCTCGGCGTTCCCATGCTGGGCGGTCCGATCGTCACCGCGGGCGGCATTATCTTCATCACGGGAACGATGGACGACTACATCCGCGCGTTTGACGTTCGCGATGGCCGACAGCTTTGGCAGGACCGCCTTCCTACCGGCGGCCAGTCGACGCCGATGACCTATGAGGCCGGCGGCAAGCAATACGTTGTAACGGTCGACGGCGGCCACGGCTCGTTCGGAACTAAACTCGGCGATTACGTGCGGGCCTACGCGCTGCCGTGATCTGCCTCGGCAGGACTTGCTTGTACTTGCCCACGCCTTGTCCCGGTCTGCCGGCGCGACGCGCAACTGCTGAAGCCAGGAGAGCCACGCCCGCAGCTAGTCCCAGCGCCGCGAGCCCCTGACTGATGACCCCGGCAGGTGGGAGTTGCTTGCGCGACAGCCAACCGCCGTCGATCGACGTGCCCTGCGGACCAGCTTCGATCATGGTGCCCTCGCTGCTCTTTGCGGGGTGCGCGCGCGACAGCAGGTAGCGGAAGGCAGCTCCCACGATGTTCTCGGTGATCTGCGGAGCCATCGCATAGGCAATCTGGCCGGCACGAGCCGGCCAGCCCACGGCGACCTCGTCTCGGGGTGCGCGAACGAGGCTCACGAACGTCTCGGCAACGTCCTCCGACTGATACAGCAGCGGACCGGGATCGAGCGTTCGGCCGGACATATTGGCGCCGTGGACGAAGCCCGGCGTGTCGACCATGGCCGGGAAGACGCCGCAGACATGAATGTTGCGGTGAGCCCTGAGCTCCTGACGCAGGCTCGCGGTGAAGCCGCGTAGGCCGAACTTGCTGGCCGTATAGGCCGCAGCAAAGGGCGTCGGCGCCCAGCCGCCGAGCGAGATGTTGTTGATCAGAATACCGCGGTTCTGGCGCAGGAAGATCGGAAGCACCGCGAAAGCGCCATGCATCGTGCCGAGGAGATTGACCTCGATCGTTCGGCGATGAAGCGCGATATCCGCATCCTGATAGGCCCCGAAAACGCCCGTGCCGGCGTTGTTGATCCAGACGTCGATGCCACCGAACGCGTCGTCGGCCTCCCGGGCCAGTCGCTGCACCGCCTCGGCATCGGTGACATCGGTCGCGATCGCCAACGCGCGGCCTCCGAGCGCCTGGCATTCTGCGGCGAGGCTCGTCAGGACTTCAGCACGGCGTGCCGCCAGGACCACGCTTGCGCCCTTGCCCGCGAAGGCCAGCGCCGCAGCACGCCCGATTCCGCTGGAAGCGCCGGTTATGACGACGCGCGTGCCAGTCATTTGCCGCGGCTCAGATCCGGAGCCGCTCGCCGGAAGCAGCCAGTGCAGGGATCGCCGGAGGCGCTCGACCCCATGCGTTTCGAACCAGTCGCCATGCGCGAAGATCACCCGCTCCGGAGATAGCCGTACGAGCCGCTCCGCTGCGGATCGCGCGGAACGGCCGCCGAGGCGCAGCAGCAGCCGCAGATAGACCGGCGCCGTGCCGTTCGGCTTGGAAATGCCGAGGAGGTTCGCCGCGGCCTCGTTTGGCGCGCTGAGATCATTGGGATCGAGATTTTGCACGAGATCCGTCAGGATCAGTGTCCGGCTGCGCTTGTCGAACAGCTCGATCTCGGAGAACATCGGAGCGTTCACCGAGACGGCTTCGAGGTCGGCCCTCCATTCCTCAGGCGTCGTGTCTCCGAGCTCGCGGTCGATGCGGATGCGTGCTGCTCGAACTTGCCTGCGCGCCGAAAGGCCCCGCGCCGCGAAAATCGTCACCTGTGGCAGCTCCTTCTGCCAGTCGGACAGGAACATCCAGTGCGCGATATTCGGCGCGAGCAAGTACCTTATCGTCCCAAGCCGCTCCAGCTCACCGCGGAGGGCCGGCGAATATCTCACCGGCGAATGCAGCACGAGATCGCCGTTCGACAGCCGAATGACGGTCATGCGCACCGGGAGTTTCAGACCGGCGGCGCTGATCGGGGCGTCGTCCACGACCCAGATATCGTCCGTCGCGCGCGACAGACGGGCGGTCGACAAGGTGGCGTCGGAACTTTGCATGAGCGTCTTCCATCACAAGGCGTTTGCTCAAGCTTCGGGAGCGACGCTCGTTCCTCGCTAGGAAGCCCAAGCCTGCTTGCGGGCATTGCGTCGGCGACGGCGCGCCGCGAGTCGTCCTCGGACCCTCTCCGCCGGAATGTGCCGCGAGATTGCCGGGGCAAGCTCCGGCTCTGAGTGGCGTTGTTCGGCCGCAATAGGGGCTTGGTCCGGACGAGCTTCCATCAGATCGAGCACCGCGCGGCCCTTGGCCGTGATGCGCCACCCGCCATTTGTCCGGTCGATCAGCCCTTGCGAAAAGATGTCCAGGCCGGGCACCCGCGCGCCCAGCCGCCGGGTACGCTCCGTCCAGTCGCGACCGCTGGTCGCCAGAATGGCCATATCCCGCTTGAGATCCTCCATTGCGGCGAACCCATCCGGGTAGCTCACCAGGATCTTGAGGACCGTCACGTGGAAATTCACCCCCGCCCCCACATGACCATCGTCACATCGTCGGGATTTCAGAGAGGGCATTGCGGGCCGCCTGTTTGAGGCGATCCGCACAGATGTCACCCCTGCTTGCAGTCTCCAGAAGCTTCGATGCGACGCGGGTCCGGGCGCCAATCTCACAGCGTGGAACACCTTCACACACCTCGTCGAGAACGGTGCGCAACAACGCCTTGGTCGCGGTATCGATCATGGAAAGCCCCAGCGGAAAGGTTCACGGTAGGGCAACCGCTCCGGCCTGTGATTCAACATTGTTAATGATCTGAAAATTTGCTGGCTTGGCCACCCCGTCGCCTTTGGCGGGGTCTCCGGCTGCTGGGCGATCCACGAGCGGTATGGCGCCATCAGCAGCAGCTTGGTCAGTTGGAGAGGGAAACGCTTGGTGGATGCGATCGCAAAAGCACATGGCGATGCTTCCATTCTCGGACCCCGGTCGACAGCCTTGGATGCCGAACGAAAGCGGCCATCTCCAAGAGCCGCAGAACGAACCGCTTTCCCAAAAGGAATCACGTGGCAAATGATAGAGCGACCTTTCCAACAGTGGACATGAGTTCTCGTTCTCGCGGCGCATTTCGCCCGAGCTTTGCCTGGTCACTCCACCCTCAAAGCCAAGAGGGCACAGGGAAGGCCGGGTGCCGGCTGGCACCCGCGGTCCGCTGCGCGAAAATGTAGCGCAAGGAAACCGCACAGCAGCATACAGGTGTAGCCAATCACTCGGCCTTCCCTGCGCGATGGTTGGACGG
>NZ_JBVVPB010000045.1:0-44852 GCF_055807435.1 Bradyrhizobium sp. Ken51
CGTCTGGACCAAGAAAAAGGTCCGCCAGCGTCCCTTCAAAGGTCGACGTATCACTCAGCTCTGATTCCGGGTACTAGAATTCCCCAAGAGGGAGAGATTGGTACACGGTTTCCGACCCCGTGGGCGCTGGATCGTCCCCTTGAAGTTGCATGCCGGTAAGCCGCAGGCAAAGGAGAACCGCGGTCCGGCCTACGACGAAATATAAGGAACTCCGGCGAGAGATGTGCGTCCAGCAGGCGCAGAAGTGTACAAGCATTTGTATGTTCATGGGCCACGCCGTCATCCCCTTGTGTTCGGGATGATGTGAGGTGAGCAAAGCGGCGGGTGAACGCTGTTCATCACCGTGATCGAGACCGTCGATATCGCCGCCGCGAGTGCCGCGCGAATATCGCGACGGCGGCGTCAGAGTTCATGACCGGTAAAGAGAACTGAACTGCGGGTCGCACTCGCTTGCGGTGTTTGCGGTAGCATCGTCTCACCTGAAATCATCGAAGAACGATTGCGTCTGACGTCCTGCGGCCGGAACCGCTCGTGCAACTGTACGATCGTTATGTTGACTCAGGCAATTTTAAGCGTGTCGCCGCCGATTTCGCGGTTGCAAGGGCAGAGCTCATCAGTCTGTATCGCATCCAGAACGCGTAACGTGTCCGTGGGGCTGCGGCCGACATTGAGGCTAGTCGCATAGACATGCTGGATCGTATTCTCAGGATCGACGATGAAGGTATAGCGATGTGCGATGCCATCACGCGAGCGCACTCCAAGGCCATCGACCAGTGCGCCCTTGGTGTCGGCAAACTGCCAGATCGATAGACGGTGCAGGTCCTTGTGGTCACGCCGCCAGGCGAGCTTGCAAAACTCGTTATCGGTCGACCCACCAAGCACGATTGCGTCGCGTTCGGCGAAATCCTTCGACAGGCGGGCAAACTCGGCGATTTCGGTCGGGCAGACGAATGTGAAATCCTTCGGGTAAAAGAAGATGACTTTCCATTTGCCGGGGAAGCTTCTCTCACTCAGCGTCTCGAAAGCGCTCTGCCCGTCCTCCTCCTGCAGGTGAAAGCCGGGCTTCACGCCTATGATGTCGAACGGCGGCAACTTACTTCCAATTCCAAGCATGTATTGTCCTCACAACATCGAGTCACACGGAACAGCGTTCCGCGACTGACTGAGCAAGCAATATGCCACCCGATCTGGCGACAAGTGCCCGCCAGGACCCTCGTGGAACATTCGCCTTTGATGGTGGCGATGTCCTCGAGTCCGATCTGCAACATGTGATCTCCTCAATCGTCCCGGGCGTAAGGCGCGGGATTTCCCGTTTGTGCTCCTTGGCCGGCGCTCGTGGTGGAATTCGAGCCGAGGCTTTGTCGGGTTTCTGTCAGAGCCCTCGCGGCTGTCCGGTCCGCCACAATACGCCGGTGTCCGAGGCCACGCTGTTAGTTGAGGGTGATCAGAGGCTTAATGCGGGTGCGAAGGAAATGGCACGCCAGTTGCTACCTGGATGGAGCAACAACGAGCGAGGGCTGAGGGCACGCCGACGCTGATGGCGAGCGATGGCCTCCTTCCCGAAACTCGTGTGCCCATGGTTTCTACGAGAGAAACAGGCTCGCGCATTCGGCGCGAAAAATTAGCAATCGGTTGATGGAGAGCAACATGTCTTCGCTGAGACAAATCGCGTTTTATGGCAAGGGTGGCATCGGCAAATCGACGACGTCGCAAAATACGCTGGCGGCCCTTGCTGAGCTGGGCCAAAGGATTCTGATCGTCGGCTGCGATCCCAAAGCGGACTCGACTCGCCTCATCCTGCACGCCAAAGCGCAAGACACCATTCTGAGCCTGGCGGCGAATGCCGGCAGCGTCGAGGACCTCGAAATCGAGGACGTCATCAAGCTCGGCTACAGGGACATTCGATGCGTCGAGTCCGGTGGTCCGGAGCCGGGGGTCGGCTGCGCCGGACGGGGCGTGATCACGTCCATCAACTTTCTGGAAGAGAATGGCGCTTATGAGGACATTGACTACGTCTCTTACGACGTGCTCGGCGACGTCGTCTGCGGCGGCTTCGCGATGCCTATCCGTGAGAATAAGGCACAGGAAATCTACATCGTGATGTCCGGCGAGATGATGGCGATGTATGCCGCCAACAACATCTCGAAGGGTATTCTGAAGTATGCGAATTCCGGCGGCGTGCGTCTCGGCGGCCTGATCTGCAACGAGCGGCAGACCGACAAGGAGCTGGAGCTTGCCGATGCTCTTGCCAAGAAGCTCGGCAGCCGACTGATCTACTTCGTGCCGCGCGACAATGTCGTGCAGCACGCGGAGCTGCGCCGAATGACGGTGCTGGAATACGCGCCGGACTCCAAGCAGGCGGATCACTATCGGAATCTCGCGACCAAGATCCACAATAATGCCGGACAAGGCGCTATCCCGACGCCAATCAGCATGGACGAGCTCGAAGATATGCTCATGGAGCACGGCATCATCAAGCCCGTCGACGAGAGCCAGGTCGGCAAGACCGCTGCCGAGCTTGCCGCTGTTTCGGCATAGTTCATGTTGTCGGCCTTCTCGATCCGGGAAGGCCGACATCGTCCACTCAGAAGCTGTGCGAAAGTTATGATCGGCACACAAGGAAAAAGGGCCGACACGATCTCATCTCGCGTATCGGTAGCTCACGCCGCCGAGCAGCGCGACGCGAGTGAGCTCTACCAGCTTCTGACCGGGCGCCATCCGGCAGAAGTCGACATCAGCAACAATGATGACTTCGATCACCATGTGCTCGCTTGCATTCTGGCCACATCAGCCATGGATGACGGCCAACTTCCCGAGCGGGCTGGCTTGACCAACCAGGAGCTCAATGCGCTGTTGGTGCAATACTTCCCATCCACCCCGGTCAGGAGGTATACTTGGCGCGATCAGTCCGCCTTACCGGCGCCTGACGAGACAGTTATGGTACGCGACCTCCTGCTTGCGCAACGTTCCACTCATGGCGAGGTTGGCGGCTGGCTGGCGACGATGATCGCGCGGCGCGCCATGGAGCCTAATCACTTGTGGGAAGATCTCGGCCTGCGGAAGCGGGATGAATTGTCCCGTGTCCTCATGCGCCATTTCGGGCCGCTGGCGGCTCGCAATACGAAGAACATGCGCTGGAAGCGCTTCTTCTATCGCGTGCTATGCGAAGATGACGGCCTGGTGATGTGTACCACGCCGGTCTGCACGGAATGCAATGATTTTGATCTTTGCTTCGGCGAAGAGAGCGGGGAGAGCCGGATGGCCGGACGTCGGCGGGATCATCTGCGCGGCCTTGATGACGCCGTCCAAGCCGTCCCAAGCTTGAAAGGCTGAGTTCATTATTGATACCCCTCTTTGGCGCCATTGCGGGTATATCCTACGAGCTCTCGGCCACCTGTCGCATGGGGGGTGAAAACAGGCCGGGGCAAGCGATTGCGCGCACCCGACCTAAGGCCGAGGCGGCGTCTGATGATCGCGGGTTGATATCTGGCGGAGCCGACAATGCGCCGCTGAAGGAAGTTGCCGTCGCACCCAGACAGCTCTGTTGCGGTGATACCGGCGTACTGCTATCCCAACTGGAAAAAGCTGCGGTCGTCGTTGCAGCCGCTGCGCCCCGTACCATCCCGCTCAACGAGGCGATTGTCGAGGAGCATGTCTTTACCAATGCACCCGGCATCCACGACCACGGGCTGTTAAAGGACCCGGCGCAGCTACGAAGGGCTAGACCCGGGGCTGCTCGCCGCTCCTCCCGGGTTGTGATCGGAAAGCCATTCAGGGTTTGCCGCGATCACCTTGCTGCTGTCGTGCAGCTTTCTTTCGGCGCCGAGCAAAGCGAAACCATCCCCACGCCCGTCCGCAAGCATGCCATCGAGCACCAAGGTTTGGTTGCGCAGGAAACGGTGTTGGCGATCTGGCGCGACATTCACGAGAGCTCGCTCGTCAACAGCGAATCAGCCACGCGCGTCGCGCGATCGGGTTGAAACATTCCAGCCTGGTCGTTTCTGGGCGCGGATCGAGATGGAGGGTGAGAATGACGACGGATGGGATCCTTGCGCGATTGAACAAGGCCTCGGCGGCAGAGGATTTTTTTGCACTGCTCGGCGTCGAGTACGATGCGAAAGTCGTCGATGTGGCGCGGCTTCATATCCTGCGTCGCATGGGCCAATATCTCGCAGGCGAGGAGTTGACCGGTACATCTGATCCTGAGATCGCCGCGCGTTGCAGGGCCACGCTTGAGCGCGCCTATGCCGACTTCGTCACGTCCTCGCCGATCGAAGAGCGCGTATTCAAGGTGCTAAAGGATGCGACCGCACCACAAGCGAACAAGCATCCCGCATTGGTCCAGCTCGATTTGTTGGAGTGAATTGAGCTTACATGTCGTGCTCTGGACCGTGAAGGTCCCGAGAGCCTCACAGCAAGCCATGGCTTCGAATTCAACCGGAAAGCTGCAGTTGCGGCCTCGCGGATCCGCGGTTCATCACCACGGCTCCTTAGGGGCCAATCACGACTCACCGCCGATATTTCCATCCTTTCGAGCTGGTACGCAGGTGTACCTATCTCCTGCAATCATGCGCCGGCAGCGGGACCGCACATGTTGCGCGGAAAACTCAGCAAGGTTCAGATGAGTGTCTTCTGTCGCATTCCGGACACGGGTCAGTACGCTCTCGAATGTTTCGACCTCGTGAGAGGCCGCTAATCCGACTTACTTCTTCAGTAAGATTTTGAAAATAGCGGCCAATTTTCATCGCCTGCGCAATTGGTACGACAATTGCTGACATATGCTCAGCTAGTTTGGAGCAGCGCATGCACGTCTTGGTTCGCATCGATTTTATTTTTGACGCCGCGCAGGTTCGCGCGCGCTGCCTGCCGGCACCATAATGCGTCGCGGCGCCAAAGCGATGGTCGCATGCCTGGCTGAGCTGAAAGGTGCGTTTGATTCGTGCGCCCCCGTTGGCCGATCCCTGGCCGAGGTTTCGCCGGGAGAGCCGTTGCTCAACAGCGCCGGCCGTGCGGCGCTGTTGACCGGGCGCCTTGAGCGCCGCCCCTCCTGTCCTCGCCCGGAGTTGCGGGCCTGTCGCTATGATCGGCAAGAAACAAGCGCACTCGGAGCAATGAGATCGCGCTTCCGCCGGCAACGACGCGGCCGACAATCGTACCAGCCGAGCCCCTCGCAGGTCCTTGATCTGTTGCACCTCGGTTGCATCTCTAAGATGAGGAGGACCAATCGATCGGCACGCCTCACCGGCCCGGTCGGTGCCTTGGCAGTGCCGGGAACCAAACCGTCGTCCCAGAATGCCGCATCCGGAACGAACCGGAAGCGCGTGCTTCCGGGCTCGTCGTCAAGGTCCAGCAACGGCTGTATCGGCCCCACGCTGCTGCCAGGCCGTGCTGACGCGATGCCGGCCGGCATCCGGCCCGACGCTTAACTGAAGAAATCTTCAAGCGCAAATTCCAACCTGGAGGCGGAGCATGCGCCGCTGGCGAGCCGCTACTGAATGCGAATGGGAGTACAGATGATGAGCACCGCACCGAAAAGTGCAGCTCCGGCCGCGGGTGGTGGTCGCGCGGCGACCAAGAGGGAACTGCCCGAGCGATTTAAGCCGTATAAGCACGTCTGGGTTTTCATCGAGCAGGAACGCGGGGTTGTGCACCCCGTCTCATGGGAGCTGATGGGGGCCGGCCGCCGGCTCGCCGACAAGCTCAATGTTGACCTCGCCGCGGTTGTCATCGGCCCGGTCGGGGAGACAACGCAGCAGGCGGTCGCCGAATCCTTCTGCTACGGCGCCGACCTCGCCTATATCGTCGCGGACAATCTCTTGGCCGATTATCGCAACGAGTCCTATACCAAGGCCCTGTCAGAGCTGGTCAACACTTATAAGCCGGAAATCCTACTCCTAGGGGCAACAACACTCGGCCGCGATCTCGCCGGCTCAGTGGCCACCACATTGCTCACCGGCCTAACTGCGGACTGCACCGAGCTCGATGTCGATGCCGACGGCTCGCTTGCGGCGACCCGCCCGACGTTTGGCGGCTCACTGTTGTGCACGATCTACACACTCAACTATCGTCCACAGATGGCAACCGTCCGTCCGCGCGTGATGCCGATGCCCGAGCGCGTGTCAGGCGCCGTCTCGCGCGTCATCTCGCATCCGCTCGGGCTTGTAGAAGAAGATATCGTCACAAAGGTCCTGTCCTTCCTGCCAGACCGCGATTCTGCAAAGTCCAACCTTGCCTATGCCGACGTGGTCGTCGCTGGAGGGCTCGGTCTGGGATCGCCTGAAAATTTCCAACTGGTACACCAGCTCGCGGACGTGCTTGGCGCCGAATATGGCTGCTCGCGGCCGCTGGTCCAGAAGGGCTGGGCCACCTCGGACCGACAAATCGGCCAGACCGGGAAAACCATCCGGCCAAAGCTCTATATCGCGGCCGGCATTTCCGGCGCTATCCAGCATCGCGTCGGCGTGGAGGGCGGCGACCTCATCGTTGCCATCAACACTGACAAGAACGCTCCGATCTTCGACTTTGCCCATATCGGCATCGTCACCGACGCCATTCGACTGTTGCCGGCATTGACCTCTGCATTCCGCGCGCAGCTATCGCCGCACTCGCACGACCGCATCGCTGGCTAGGGGAGCTTGTTATGATTCAGGAAAGATTCGACGCCATCGTCGTCGGTGCTGGCATGGGCGGGAACGCGGCGGCGCTTACAATGGCCGAGCGGGGTCTAAAAGTGCTGCAGCTGGAACGCGGCGAGTATTCCGGGTCGAAGAACGTGCAAGGGGCCATCCTTTATGCCGATATGCTGGAGAAGCTGATCCCGAATTTCCGAGAAGATGCGCCGCTTGAGCGGCATCTAGTCGAGCAACGCTTCTGGATCGTGGACGAGCGTTCGCACACCGGGATTCACTATCGATCCGATGATTTCAACGAGGAGAAGCCGAACCGCTACACCATCATCCGTGCCCAGTTCGATAAATGGTTCTCCCAGAAGGTCCGCGAGGCCGGCGCTACGGTGCTGTGCGAGACCACGGTGACCGAGCTCCTCCAGGATTCCCATGGCAGGGTCGTCGGGGTGCGCACAGACCGCGATGGGGGTGAAATCCATGCAGATGTTGTCGTGCTGGCCGAGGGGGTGAACGGAGTGCTCGGGACGGGTGCGGGCTTAAGAGGGCGGCCGAAACCGGACAAGGTCGCACTCGCGGTTAAGGAGATGCATTTTTTGTCGCGTGAGACAATCGATGCTCGCTTCAATCTCAAAGGCGACGAGGGGCTCGTCATTGAAGCGGCAGGAACCATCTCCCGCGGCATGACCGGTATGGGCTTCATCTATTCCAATAAGGAATGCATCTCGCTCGGTATTGGCTGTCTTGTTGCCGACTTCCAGCGTACCGGCGAGACGCCTTACGGCCTGCTCGAGGGTTTCAAGCGTCACCCATCCGTCGCGCCGCTCATCGAGGGTTCGGAGGTCAAGGAATATTCTGCGCACTTGATACCCGAAGGAGGATACAGGGCGATCCCGCAGCTTTGCGGGGAGGGCTGGGTGGTCGTCGGAGATGCCGCCCAGCTTAACAACGCCATCCATCGCGAGGGGTCTAATTTGGCGATGACGTCGGGCCGTATTGCGGCGGAAGCGATCTGCCTTATCAGATCGCGAAAAGATCCGATGACGGCCAAAAATCTTTCGCTTTACAAGAAAATGCTAACTGATTCTTTCGTGATCAAGGACCTGAAGAAGTACAAGGATATGCCGGCACTCATGCATACCCACTCGCAGAACTTCTTTCTCACATATCCGCAGCTCTTCTCCAAGGCGATGCAGGATTACGTGCGCGTCGACGGCACACCAAAGCTCGAGAAAGAGAAGCTGATGCTGAGCTCGTTCATCAAGGCGCGGTCTTGGAGTGGGCTGTTTAGCGACGCCCTGCGCATTGCCCGGGCCTGGCGGTGATCCAAACCTAAGACAACGACGAACGAAGGAGCCAGAAACAATGCCGAGCGAGCCATCCCAACGTGTCGAGGATAAACTATTCTACAACCGTTATCTTGTCGATTCCGGCCGTGCCCATATCAAGGTGCGTCCGCATACCACGCCATCCTCGCGGCTCATGTCGATGTTGAAGGCCTGCCCTGCACGGTGCTACGAGCTCAGCGATAAAGGTCATGTTGAGGTGACAGTCGACGGGTGTATCGAGTGCGGCACCTGCAGGGTGATCTGCGAAGAAAGTGGTGATATCGAGTGGAGTTACCCACGCGGCGGTTACGGTGTCCTATTCAAGTTCGGTTAACACTTCGGGTGAGGACCCTGCCACGGCGGCTGCGTCGTTCTCGCGATCCAGCGAGATCACGCGTGGAATCGGGGTTAACCCGGGCACGTTCAACCGGTGTCGCAATCTTTCCATCTACCCGGCGGTTCTGGCCAGTTTCGTCCTCCCTGGAAGGTGGCGGTGATCCGCCCGCCGCCGCCACCACTCGCTGCCTATCACCTACTGACGGAATGTTGGAAGCAGGCCTTCGCTCGGCCGTAGCCACCGACCCGACAACATGCCATTCCGCGCCTTGTAGACTAGAAAAGCACGAGCGCATCACGAAAATAGCGCGTTCTGAGTCTTCGCGCGACCGCCGGTTCCGCGTTCGTCAGGCGGACTGGGCGCATGCACCACACAACTTTGCACTTTCGTTCCGCTGTATCGACGGGATATATCGTCCGCCGGAGAGCATGACGATGGTTCGGGTACAAAAGAGCAGGGCAGCCGCTAACGCGCGGCGAGCAGATGCAGGGCGTGAGAGTTCGGTTGGCGACATCCAGGCTCGCATAGTCGAACTGAGAAGCTTGCCGCGCGAGAAGCTCGCGGATGCGGCGTTCATGCTCTCGATGAATGCACGAAGCCCGCGCGAGTTGATACGAGAGGCAATCGAGAAGCGCGCCGCGGTCGAGTTAGACTTTGATCCGCCGGCGAAAGGGGATTTGGCGACCTATCTCGCCAATGATGTGGTCTCGACCTTACGCGACCACGTTGCTGAACTTCCGACCTTACTGGACCTCTTGGTTCAGCGAGGGCCTGACGTCGGCTTCACCGTCCATTGGGAGGAGGCCGTTTCGCTGCTCGCCGCAATCGTTCGCGAACAGCGGCTTGAAGGAGTCCTTGAAGGCCTCAGGCTCGCCGGCCTTCTGAACGAGCCAGCTAAGCATCGCCATGGCGGGTTCTGTTCAGAAGTGGATTTGGGGGAAGCTGCCGACGGCACGTGAGTGGCGAGGGCGCTTTGAGGACAATGTCCCTGCGGATGGAATGTCTACAGGCAACAGGGACGTCAGATATTTCGGCGCCTGCTTGCGAGGTCAAAACCGCTTGAAATTCGCGGCGCAGTTCCTTGTCGTCCGTTTATCGCTGATGCGGATCTGCCATGCACGCTCCATGGCAGTCCCGAGCGCGTATAGCTCGGCGACCGTCGCGTTAGTCAACCCGAGGACCGCGGTTCGGAGCTTTCATGTTCAGTTGTAGCACGCGCGGTGCGCTGCGCTCGTCGATCCTGGAGCCTTTCGCTAACAGCCAAGCAAGGGAAATCACCGAAGGAGACGTCGACCGAGCCGCGGCGATGTGCCAAAGCGGCGGAAGGCGATCGCTCATAGCGAGGGGCTCTGGTGAAATCGACCGTCCTTGTTCCGGTCGTCACTGGCCGCGCGCTGGCGGACGACGGGGAAGGACAAGTATTCCGCGAGCTACTCGGCAACAGCGGACAAGTTCAGTTGCGGTCCGCCGCAAACTGACAAAGGATCTTCTCGGGTCACGCTAGATCGTCGGGGTGAACGCTCTGCCGCGCGTCTGCCATACACGCATGATCGTTGATCGATTCCGGAGAATTGCGCCGGAAGTCGCCTCGCCTATTTGCTGGGTTCGCGAGCCGCACCCGGATTTCGTCGCACCTCGCGTGCACGATCACGGCGAAGGCTTGGCCAAAACACGCCGCTGCGTGCGCCGAACAGCGTGTTCCGCGCAACTACCGGGCCTGATACGTTAGTAAGTCCGCTCAGAGGCCAGGAAAGCGCCTCGCGTGCTGTGACCAGCCGCACTTCACTTAGCTGCTGCAATAGTCTGACCGCATCCGATCGCAACTTCCATCGCGATCAGCACGACTATAACCCTCCAAACGCAGCGAGCGCCGTGTCTCGATGATGCCCGTCGGCGCGTTGGCCGTTCCGGAGATGGCCCGCAGTTTGCGCTGGAGCATCTCAAGCCTCTCCTTCAATTCGTCTTCGTCTTTCAGGCGCGAATAGAGCCGCTCCAGCTCCGGCTTACCCCAGAGTGCGTCGGGCTTCTCGGAATGGCTGCGCGGCCCGCCACACGCTGCTGGACCAGGAGCGCATCGCCGATCAGCTGGAGGATGCCCTTGGGTCCTCGCGCGGTCGGCCGCGCTCGGCTAGTTCGCGTGCAAAGGGTGTCTTCGCGCCGGCGGCCGCAGGATTTCCGATTCAAGAAGGGAGGTAGAACGATTGTTCGAAACGGCACAGGTTGAGCAAAGACGGGGCACCCAAGTGTGTTCAATTTCATCCAGAGTATGTCAGCTAACTCACACGGCGAGCCTTGTGGGGACGGAACGTTTCAACGCGCAATCAGAGGCTTAAGCGCGGTGGCGGGGGTGGCATAGCTGTTGCTATCGAAGTCCCGCAGACCGAACGGAGGCTGTGTGCACACCCGGTCCGACATGGCGGAAGCAGGACGTTAGCGGTCGACCCAGGTGCGGAAACTGAAATGCCGTTTCGAGCGGTCTACCACACAAGGCCCGAGTAAAAAGGCAAGAGGGACCTGGACCATGCATATCGAACCGGGAATAGTAACAGGCGCCAAGCTTGTGTTGAGCTACGCGATAGGCCTTGCGACGTGCTGCGTCGCCGCCAAGCTTCTGGTCGAGACTATGCGCGAGCGGGGCGCTCTGCCCTGCAAGCCATCGCCGCAACGCTTGTGTTCATGTTCTTCGAGATCCTGCCGCACTTTGCGGTTGGCGTCTCCGAGGTGCGCTTCGTCCCCGGCTCGATGCTGTTTCTGTTGTTCGGCGCGGCGGCGGCTGCGTTTGGTGTTGCGCTCGGCCTGTTGCTGGAAAACATACTCTTTGTTCCGGCCCACCTGCCGCAATTTGTATGAATGTCACGACGCTTCTGATGCCGCTGTTTGCGATCCAGGCGCTCGCCAATCGGCTCATCCCGTCCAACACCGCGCATCGCGATCTGCAGTACAGCAAGGCGCTTTCCCTCTCGACGGCGTATCAGTCTGGTATCGTTGTCTGCGTCACGTTTTGGGCCCTCTACGGCGCGGGCTGCGGCGCCGCCAATCTCTACAACATCGCATGGTTCGGGGTTTCCTACGCACTTGTGGCCCTGGTCCAGCTAGAGGTTGAGATGGCTGTGCTGGCTCTCGCGAAACAAGTTGGGCGGCGTGACTGCGGGCGGAGTTGTCGCCAACCGCCTGTAGAAGGCATGTTGCCGTTGATAACAACGATGGCCGTCGGAGCACCCGTTTTGCTCAAGCGATGCATACGCTTTCCCTTACAGTTGCTGTGAGCAGCGACCGCGGACGGCGCGTGCTTGCTGCTATCGGTGCCAGAAAGGCGGCAGAGCTTATGCTCATTTCGGACAAGGCCACCGGGAAATCTTATCACGCCGACTTGCGGCCGGCCGTCTGCGCCTGCTTCGTCGCTAATCAGCGGACGCGCACGACGGAGTTCGTCCTGCCGGTGCGCGATGCAGCCGAGGCGGACTGCCGCAATGACGCGGAGCACGGGCCCGATTCGCTCAGCGCAGCAGCCGGGTCGCACAGCATCGCGGGCGAGGTTGGAGGTGAGGGGAGGGGTGCGCTGCTGATTCAGGAGGAATCATCTGTCGAGCGAGCTTACCTACGGAACATTAGCACTGCTGCGATCGAGCGCCTTTGGCCACTTGGCAGCGCTCTGCTGCGCTCGTCGGGAATGGTTGCGGTCCGACAAAGAAAATCGCCATGCCAGGATTGATCATGGTGTTGACCATGCTCGCACTGTTCAGCATCGTCCTGGCCGGCGGGCTGACGGGGCCGGCAAAGGTCATCAGCACCGACACCCTTGAAATCAACAGAACACGCGTTCGACTCTGGGGCATTGACGCGCCGGATGAGACCCAAATGTGCCGAGATATCGAGGGCAATCCCTATCAATGTGGCCTCAGGGCCGCGCGCGATCTTGAAAGCTTCGTTGAAGATCGCGAAGTCAGTTGCGTGCCAGTCCTGGAGGATGAGTGTGGACGGACGATAGCGACCTGTTCAGCTGGTGGCACCGATATTGGAGAATGGTTGGTGCGCAACGGTCTCGTGCTCGATTGGAAGCAATACTCCAGGGGACGATACTATGCTGCGCAACGCGCGGCAGATCGTGCCGGGCTGGGCTTATGGGCGGGCAGCTTTGCCGTACCTTGGTTATATCGAGCGTGCATTCGGTTGGGTGGTCGACCAGCCAGCTGTTCTGACGACGCGAACGCACATCCCTGATGGCTTCCCCTACACCGGAATACGCGGTTGCTCCGCGTGAGGTGACGGTCACGGGCGAGCTGGCTCGATCGGGAGTGAGTCAAACTCACCACTGCCGCCCAACCGTGCTCAACGAGTAGGATGGTCTCGTACTCTTGGGCGGGATGGTCGGAAGCAGTTCGGAGCAAATGAGGACGCTCTGCCGATCATATCGTTCTGTGATGCATCTTCTCCCCTGCAGCTCCGTAGGGCAGACATCGTATGACTCGGGCAAGCGATCTTTCTTGGCCGGCGCCCCGGCGCATCAGCGGCATACCTGGATCCATTACTGTTCTATTCGTATTCGCGAGTTCGCTGGCGAATTGTTCGTGCCGCTCCGGGTGGTACATCGTGCCAGACGCCATGGCCGTGGGCACGCCGATTGCCGACGGGCGTATCGTCCTCACCATGGGCGTTCGCGTTGCGACACTGAGGCTCGCGCTCAACAGGTCTCGGCCCAGAGGGCTGCATCGGCATCTCGTTCACGGCGACTTTCTTCGGCCACAGTATCACCGTGGCCGCTGTCGGCGCCGCGCCCTCGGCGGTGCGCTGGAACGCGCCCAGCTCAATTGTGCCGGACAATCACGGCGGCAAGTCTCCGATCCTTGCGGCGCTGACCTGGTGGGGTCAATGCTTTCGACGTTTTCGTCAGGACACGAGCTTCAGCCCGACAATGCCGGCCACGATCAGTCCGATGCTGGCAAAGCGAAACGCGGTAGCCGGCTCCCCGAACAGGATGATGCCGAGCGCCGCGGTGCCGACCGCGCCGATGCCGGTCCAGACCGCATAGGCAGTTCCAATGGGCAGCGTCTTCAGAGCGAGGCCGAGCAGGATCACGCTGCCAGCCATGGCCACGAGCGTGAGCACGGACGGAACGAGCTTGGTAAAGCCCTCGGTGTATTTGAGGCCAATTGCCCAAGCGACTTCCAGGAGGCCGGCGACCAACAAAATGCTCCAGGCCATGGCGACCTTCGTTCATGGCGGGTCGTCCCCGCGGCTGATGTGATGATGAGCGGCAAGGCCGTCCTCGCCTGGGCTCCCGATTCGTTTCGATCAGTCAGGGTCAACTGCTCTCAAGCATGAGCATTCCGACCTCAGTGGCTCGGCGAATTCACACGATCGACAAAGTAGAAAACCGTCCGCGCCGTTCATGCGACTGGCAATCTTGCCAAATGTCGCCCCTTCGAAGAGATCCTTGTGTCTGTCGCGGAGAAGGTTGCCCAGAACGTGCCGTCGCTCAAAATCCATGCAGCAGAAGGTAACGTCGCCGTTTGGGAGAAGAACATTCCGATATTGCCGTTCGTCTGGACATCTCAACGCTCCAACGATTGGCTGTCGTGCTCCAACCATCCTAAGCTCGCCGCTCCCAGGCCTGCTGCGCGGGGGACGCGAGCGAACGAGCGCTTCGTCAGGTATTATGTCGAGTAGTTCAGGATGCACCTCGCCCATGACTATGAAGAGCAGTGACGAAATCCCAGCATCAACAAGTTGACGCATCAAATCGACATAGTTGCTTCTGACGAGGCCACTGTCCATATGCGTGCCGTCGTCAAAAACGTGCACCAGGAAACCGCGGAACTGCAACGCACGCAAGCGTCTTAGATCCCGCCCATTCATTCCTACGAGGGTTGTGAAAATCCGGATTCCATGGCCACACGCGTAGGCATGCTCAACCATTTCGGTGCAAGCCGGATTGAGCCAAGGCTCCGAATACCCGGAAAAGCTGATGTCCACAGTTGCTGGTACGCGCGCTAGGCATCGCTTGAAATCTTGCAAAGAAAGATGCTTCACGTCGGATATAGCTCTTTGCCGTTCGGCGAACTTGTCCTGCGGGCAATAAGAACATCCGACGACACAGCCCGTTGTCGTGGTTACCTCCAAGACCCTGCCGCCACTAATTGCAGAGCGCAGCTCCTGTGCAGTCATCGATTGTATATTATCCACGTCCGCGCTCCGCCATTGGGAACAAAGAGATCTTGAGGGGGCACCCTCGCGTTGCATCCCTCATGTCGGTTCGCTCATGCATCACCCTCGGTTCGTCGCCCATCACCGCGACACTTCACGGTCGCAAGCCGCGGCCGCGATAAATGAAGACAGCGCCGACGGCTCACTCACCCTAGCGCCCCAGTCCAGCAGGACCTGGTGGCTGCCGAGTGCACATGCATCGACGGCGTCGATCTAACCTCTCGCTTGTTCCAACAAGCATCACTCATGCCATTGGCGGTATTGTCCATAAGCCGACACATCCGCGATAACTGTCTTCGCAATGGCACAACGGAGGCGCAACTGCGATCGATAGCGTACAATATGACGCTATGTACGATTCAAGCTCTCTCGGAATGAGTTGAATGGCAGCCTTCCTATGAAATGTGAGGCCGTTGCCGCCGCCCCAACGGCCATGTCATCATCATCGACGTGCATCGGGATCGGCCGCGCGAAGTGCCGACTGGGAATGCACTTTGCCGCGGTCACGAGTGCGAATTCTTTACCGCCACTTCATGCACCAAGTCGTGAATTTCAATAGTTGGAAACGCTGTACGAGGGAGCGGCGTCGTCATGCTCTTTGTATGCTCGGGAGCGCGGCCGGAGAAATATCCGGGCGCCGGGGCTACGGTCGGACTTGCAAGGCGTCTTCTCGATGATGGGTCCAAAACAGGAGTGGGGCCGCGCTGGCCTTGCGTACGAATGTTCCGCCCTACTGGCTTCCGACTTCTCTAAACCGCTGAAGCAAGTCGGCGGCGCTAGTAGGGCACGGGCGGCTTCACCTATATCTACGGTATCGCGATGAGCAGTTTCACGTTTGGCTCGGGCGCGGTTCACTCATCGTCTTTCACGGGGGATCAGTTCACCGACAACCCATTGCGGTGTTCATCGGACAAAACTCGAGTGGCACGCGCAATTTCGCGTCGACTCCATACAACGACATCCTCAACCGACTTCGATAGCCGCACGCTTGCCGCTTCGTCATGTCCTCGATGCGCCGGCAGCTCAGTGTTCCGTTTACCAATCTCAGGTAAGAAATTGTGCGTTATGTAGGGCATGTGGGCTATGTGCCCCAATTGTGGAGGTCGCTATGACTGCGGACGAGCCATCTTGGAAGATGCTGATCGCCTTCTTGACGGTAATCACGCTCTCCACGGTTTTGCTTCACGCTGGGTACAAGCGGGAGATCGCGATCATGCCGTGCTTTCTGTTGTCGATGCTGATGCAGGGGCGGCTGACCGAGTGATGGCTTCGACCAAAAAGCCTACCGATCTCGCAGACAAGAGTCCTTCCGGTCCGGCCGATGTGATGCGCGCCCCCCGCATCCTAATCGTCGATGACGATAAGGCTGATGCAGATCGTATTGGAACGGCATTAAAAAATCCCCTGACGAAAATTGGGCAGCTTGATTGCAAGATAGAGTGGGTCAATGACGTAGCAAGCGCTCGCCAATATCTCGAGAAGAATGATATCGACTTGTATTTCCTTGACCTTGATATCTCGGAATACTGGGGAAAGCCGACCGACAAGGAAACGGGCAAAGCTTTCGTGAAAGCTGTAATCAACAATACGAATGCTGGCATCATCGTATGTTCTAATCTGCCGATTGACGAGGAGGCGCCACCTCTCATCGAGTATGGAGCAGATGATTACGTCGAAAAATCCTACGGCTTCATGGCAATCGCACCCCGGGCAATGTCGGTCTGGCGAAGAACGCATACCGAGAGGCGTTCCAAGCAATCGCATTCCGGCCGGAGGTTTCGGATCGGGAATTGGACGTTCACGATTGGTGATCGTCAGATTACCGATCGTTTGGGGATCTCCAAGCGGCTTTCGATAACCGAACACATTTTCCTGCGCCATCTCTGTGCCGTGGAGGGGCATGCTATCGATAGCGAAGTCTTCAACATCGAGGTGCTGCGTAGAGAGAAAGGTGATAAGCACGTTCGACTGGACGTCTTCGTGCCAAGGCTTCGCGCCAAGTTGAACAACATGATCGACTTGGTTCCCCAAGGGCGAACGGGGATTTACAAGCTCTTGGACGTTGAAGAAGTGTTCTCCTTCTAGTTTGCTATGGCGCCTTGAGTGTAGTTTTCAATTTTTTGAGGATCCCAACACGGATCGATGAACGGCCACTTGTAGTTGGGTCCGATATATTCCCTCTCTGCGTCATCAAAGAAGATCCGAGCCGCACCATGAGACTCCTCAGGTATGATCAGGGAAGCGGCGTCCTCTTGTATAAAGTTTAGATCGCCGACGTGCCACCACTCTCGTTGCCATTCGAAGAAGCAGGTGGTTTTGCCTGGTGCCTAGCTGGCAGGCGACCACCTCGAGCCCTCGCTTTCGCGAGCGTCAGCCGATCCTTTCCAAATCGGCCAGACACTTTTCGAGGTTATCCTTGGCTTCGCTTAAAAGCCTCTTCGTCTCGCCCAGTCGCTTGAAGTCAGGTTTCACCGGGCCGGCACCCACCGCGCTCAAGTGATGGCAAACAGTCGTGAGATCGCTCGACATATCCTCGAGAACGAAAGCTATATTTTCGAGCGGCACTAGCCCCGAAAAAAAAGTGTTGGATACAGTGTCGTCCTGGCCGGTCGGCCCCTCGAACTTCACCTCGACGAGCGGGACTAGGACATCGCGATTGTCACGCGCAGCTCTGCCCATACTCATGACCAGCGAGCTGAATGTCGCCGAGATATATGTAAGCCGGTCGACCAGGGCGCTTCCATACAACATGACAGCGTCGGGATCGCTTTGCACCTCATCTGGCTTCGAAGCACTAAGATCTTCATTCGACATGTTCGGTGTCCTCTCCCTGCAGATGCAGGATCCCCACGGGGAATGAGACGGCTTTGGCACTCGTCATCGGTTCTATCGTGTAGGAGCCGTGCGCTTCGGCCTTTTTTGCCTGTACGACAGCGACGGTAAGAGCTTGATAGGAGCTTTTCGTCCTCGCCTTCATATATCCGGGCGCGGCGGGTGCCGGCCCATGGAAATGGAGCAGATAGTCCTCCATCGCTCGCCGGACGCCGACAGCGCTCGCGTTCAGCGTCCCAGCTGTGGCGTGCGATGAGCCCTGCATTGCCAAATCAATAAAGGTGCGAACAACCGTGTCTGCATCTGCTGCTAGGTGGAGCGGGTGGGCGGCTACCGTAAATTTGTCGCGAACGAGATGGGTTGACCCGCCACGCTCCTTCGCTTCGCGCTTTTCTAACGCAAGCAAGCCGTCACGCGTCAGCGCGAAATGAGCGAATTTGCCCTGTGTTGTTCGCTCCACGAAACGCGCATTCGTCATGAGGCGGAGGATGCGGCTGAGATTTGCATCTCTCAGAGACAACCTCTTTGCGATCGCTGCCTTTTCCATCTGGCCCGACGGTGTGTCGCGGAGTAACGCAAGTATTGCGACGACGTGCTGACGATGCATGACCTCGTCCGGACGCGCGAGCTTCGAGGTATTGATCGACATCTGCAGAAGGTCGTAGAATGCTCTGAAGCGCTCCGCATAGGCAGCATTCCTCGGTCCGAGCGTTGCGCTCATCCGACGCAAGATATCGAACCATTCCCGCAGCTCAGGGTCACGCCGACGGCTTTCAAGGGCGTTCCAAACCCACGCCCCGAGTGTTGCATAGAGGCGCTCCAAGCTTCTTTCGGAGCCCTCTTTGAGGAGGTCCGAAATGACACGCCGTGCCTCGCTCGCCGTCGCTTCCCCCGTCTCTATCTTTTCCAATGCTACGTCCGACATGGGCTAGCCCTACACCACAACCATTAAGAACGTTTTACAACGATTTACTCTGATTTTAGTCTCCGAATCTAGGTGTCAAGGGCCCCATTTGTAGGCAGCCCAAACGCTTTTTTGACCGAGTTCCTCGAGAGAAACCGCGCAGGGTTCCTTCAAAAGCGGTAGGATGCTACCTATTCTGTGATCTTTGAGCGCTGTTTGGGTTGGATGCTGCACCACGAAGCTACGGGTGCCGAACCGCACCTCAACCTGAGCCGCAGTGATCTGGTGGCCGTGCATCGTGCGGTCGTTTCCCATCGAGGGGACAAGCATCACGTCCACATCGAGTTCGCTGAAGGGTGTCTCGCAGACGTCACAGAAATCCAGGCAAATGGCGACTCCAATCAAAGCGCCTTCGGTTGCCAGGACACATACGCGGTCACCCGCAGCGATGTTTTCCGTTCCCCAACCATCGTCCGCGTAGGGGGCGATCTTGTCGTAGATCAGGCGCTCCTCTCCATAGCCGTTGTAGATGCGGGCTCGGTTCACGATCCCACGGTCGGTTGTCTCGTGCCAGGTCCCTGGAATCAGAATTTCGGGAGCTTCCAGCTCGTCCGTAATGTCGCGATCTCGAACGAGCTTGAGGATGTTCTCGCGCAATTCCGGCGAGACGGTTAACTCGGGCCACACAATCGCGATGCAGTTCTCCTTCAGGGCCTGACTGATCTGCTGAGAAATCGTGTCCTCAGCTGACGGCGCCTCAATGCCCGAGATGATGAAGCGCTTATCGCCCTCTGTTGAACAGAACTCTGGCTCGAGCTCTAGTGCCTTGAACAGGCAAGCGCCCATCTTCCATTCGCTCACATCCGGTGCGGTACTATGCAATGTGCGAGTATCCGCGACCTGGACAGGATAGCCATGTATCACTGAGGGTAAGATCCGATGAAAGAGCAGGCCTCGTTTCGAGTAGGCCTGCAGCCTTCGAGCCGGACGCAATGCGCTCACGCCCTGCCGCGGAATGAACCAACATCTAAGCTGCTCGACGTGCCACTCACTCGGCGCGATCGGCCAATGAGACCGCCGATCAGCAAGCGCACGATCGAGTTCTCGTATGAGGCCGCCCATTCTTACGGCCGCGAATTCAGGCGTCTCATCGGACAGCGACCACGAGAGATGGCCATCTCCTATTGCGCCGGTGAAGCTCTCTCGTGCGTCCTCGATTCGCTTTTCTGTAAGATTTCGGTAGGCCTTGTGCACGCTTCCCGGAGCATTCCGAAACAGCGTATCGAGCTCGATCAGAGCTTTCCTGAGATCATCCCGACTGGCCTTCGTGACTAGCTCCTGCCGCGCGGCAAGCTCCCGCGCCTCCTTCTTCCAGGCATCAAAAACTGACGTTTCGGCTCGGCTGTCCACGCGCCCAGGCAAAATTTTCGTCCCAATCACCACCACCAATATATTCCATCGATAGGCGTGCGCCGACGATTTTGCAATCGGCCCGACCAGTTGCTCACACTTGTCGGCCGGTGCCGAGCCGTCACAAGTGACTCGCTTTCGCAGAAGTGTACGGCCGCAGTGAAAACCTGCGCAAAATCCTGCGGGGACAACGAAAAGCTGCATTGTTGTCACGATGCTATTGACGAACCCATGCGGACTGTTTTTCAATGTCCACGGGAGATCCGCGGGTGCTCAGGCACGCGGACGGGGGCGTTCATATGGGGATATTCAGCCGAACCGCGGCTGGCATTAGCATCTGCCTTGCCGTGAGCGGGTGCACCAGCCTGTATCATATTCATGACCCGCAGACAGGTGTGATCACGGCGGGTGAGCTGCCGTACTTTCTCAAGTCGATCAGGTGTGAGGTCGTGACTTTCTACCAGCTCGAACGCGAGAGGCGAAAGGAATACCTGAAGATCTACAAGAGGCGGCCTGAAGAGGCGTTCGATCGGTACGCTCATTTCGACATCGACCCCTTCCTGTACGGCACATTCTTTCTGGAGTTGAAGGTGACCGATACCGGCGGGCTCGGATCCGGTACGGCATTCGACTACAAAAGGATTCTGAGCCTGAGCAGTAATGATGTGACCCATGTGGGCCCCACCGCTTCAGCCCAGGATACCTATGACCTGATCTGGTCATTTCTGATGAAGCAGAACGCCCAGCTAGCGTCCGATACGGCGCCGGCGCCGGCGGATCCAGCAAGGTATGAGCGTGGCTGCTATCGAGGAGCGCCTGCGGACCTGATCGAACTCGAGGGCCTCGCCGAGCATAAGTATCCGGACCGCGCCGCCTACAAGCGCATCATTGTCGATGCATCCAAGCCGCTCGCAGCTTGGTTACGGGACAACGCGATCCTCATAGCCGCCAACAATCTCACGCCGGCCATGCCTTCGGAGAGCGCGGAGCCGGCGCAAATGACGTACACGTTTTCAGTCCAGGTTACTGGCGGCGTCGAGGCAAAATACTCTCTCACCTCGTCGCGCTGGACGCCTGCTGCAGTCCAGGCGTCGGCCTCCGCTCAGCAGTTCAGTAATCTCGGAATCTACATCAACGGTCCGAATGCCGTCCTTGCTAACGGAGCCAAATCCGGGTCTGCCGGCTATGCGGGTAAAACGCCGCCGCTTGGATCAAAGGACAATCCAATTTACACGGCACCCTCGCCGGGAGGAGAAAAGTCGCAGGAATTCCCGGGAGGAGCCGGGTCCACCGGGCGCCGTACGGGCGCTGGGCCTCGGACAAATGGTTTCATTGTGGCGCCAGTGCCTGTGTTTCCGCCGACCCCTACACCGACGCAGTAGGAAAATGTTTCGTCTGTGGCTGCCCAGACTCGTCCTGTTGCTCGTCCTCTTGTTCTGCTGGGGGGCGAACGCTCAGCCTGCGCTTCCTTCGGGAGTCTCCGAAATGGAGCTGTACGGCACGGTCATTCGCGGCTCCAAATGGGACATCAAAGAGATACCGGTCTGCTGGGAAAACCTGCAGCCTAAGGATCAAAACTATGCTGATCTGGTTCGAAAAGCGGTTGCGGAAACGTGGGAGACTGCGGCGCAAGGTGGCGTGTGGTTTGCGAAGACTTGGCCGTCCTGTACGGGCGGCGCGCCAGGTGTGCACGTGCGGGTCGCTGATGAAGGCCCCCACACCGACGTCATCGGCAAGTATCTCGACGGCAAGCCATCGGGAATGACTCTCAATTTCAGTTTCGATCATTGGAGCAAGGGCTGTCGAAATAGACGCGAGTTCTGCATCCGTGCGGTTGCAGTCCACGAGTTCGGACATGCTCTTGGTTTCACGCATGAACAGAACCGCGACGATGCGCCGGAGCAGTGCCGCAACGAGAAAGCCTCTGGCTCGGTCGGCGATTATAAAGTCACCAAGTACGACCCCAATTCCATAATGAACTATTGTAATCCAGCATGGGACGGAAACGGACAGCTCAGCCCTCTCGATATCGCCGCTGTCAGGACATTCTATCCGTCCTGACACTCGGCCCTTTGGTATCCATGAGCGCTCCCGCGCAGGCGGATCGCGCGGCAGTGCAAATTGCTGCGCGTTACAACGTCAGGACGGTTCACGTCCAGTTCGTTGGCGTGATGTACAACGACAAGCAGGAAGTCGGCGGCGGCTCCGGGCTGCTCATCGGCGACAGCCTTGTGCTAACCAACAGCCATGTGATCGGACGCGAGGAGAACTACAAGAGCTTCGAAGTCAATGCCCGTCTCGGGTCGCGCAATGCGAATCCGATCAAGGTCACTGCGGTTCATCGCGACGATGCCAGGGACCTGGCTCTTCTCGAGCTGTCGCAGCCCGCCGGAAACAGCGGAGGCGCCTCTCGTTGTCCGATGCCCGTGATCGATGACAGCCAGCAAGCCCCGATGGGGACTCAGCTTTATCTGCTCGGTTATCCGCTCGATCTGGATCTGAGCATATCGAGCGGTCTGATAAGCAACCAGACTAGCCCGAACGGTCGCTGGCAAACGAACACGGTCATGAACGTCGGCAACAGCGGCGGCCCCGCATTCAACGAGTTCGGCGCCCTGCTGGGGATCGCAGTTGGCGGCATCGTCAAGTGGAACGAGGCGGATGTTTTTGGCGTCAACTTCATCATTCCCGCCACTGTGATTACTGCAAGCCCCCTGTACAGCTTGATCGCGGCCATTCCGCAGCCGTCTGTTTGCTGGACCAAGTGGGTTGAGACAACGATCTCGTTTGAGAACTGGACGAAACTGAATTCCACGCATGTGCAGACGCAAGCCAATGCCGGTGTGAAGATCCCCGAAATCCTCTCCGGAGCGATCCATACGCTTCTGCCCGAAGACCGCCGCCTCATCGTGAACGTCCCGGTGTCGCAGCTCGTCGACCCGAAGCTGATCGAGCGGGCGTATACGGTGGACAAAACCAAGGACGATCACCCGGTCGTATTTGCGGAGCATTCGGCGGACTATGCGGAGACTTTCCCGGCTGAGCCCGGCTACCGCATCACAGGGTGCACGTGGCACGTTGAGACCGCCAATGGTGCCAGCAATATCGGTTGCGCGATCAACGGCGGCGGGGCGGAGGTTCGCTTCACCTACAAGCTTACCAGCGGACCTGCTGTCGACAGGTATCGCGGATGGCTGGGCGCTACGGTCAACGTTTCCCAAACCCTTGCAAAGTAGGTAGCTGATCGATGGTCATGCTCGTCTTGCCAATTCGAGGTTCGAACCGGTTGCATCGGCTCGGCCAGGCCTTCCAGCAGCTTCGAACAGTGCTCATTGTCTTGTTTTGCGCGCTCGCGACCGGTTGCGCCCACCAGGGTCCCGCCTCGCAGCAGGCCAACCGGCATATACAGAAGGCGCCCCAGAAACATGAGAGCGCGCTCAAAAAATACGGCTATCGCTATGGCCCCGGGTACTACCACCATGTCCGGCACTATCATGCCTACCGCCCGTTGCGGCAGACAACCGGTGAGGCGAGCGAGGAAGCGCCTCCCGACAAACGCAGCACCGGAGCCGAGGTGGTGGTCAATAGACCGGTGATTAAGGGGTTGGTACCCGTCTACTTCGCCACCAATCGCGTGGTGACGGGTGGGTTCGGTCTGGAATTGACCCAGATCTCCTATAGTCGTGCGGCCAGCAACACATTTGGCCGCGTGACGGTTAGCATTCCCATCGTTCACAAGATGGGAGAAGTCGAAACGCCGAAGACAAGCTGGTTCGGGATGCGCAAGGAGGCGGAGGCCGATGGAAAGCATTTCCGAATCCAGAAGCTCGATCGTCTTTCCCGTGAGGAGTTTGCTTCCGCTATCGCAAATCCGGCCGACAGCCTGATGCTCTTTGTGCACGGCTACAACGTTGCCTTTTCCGACGCAGCCTTCAAGGCGGCTCAAATTGCTTTCGACGCGAACTACAAATGTACTCCTGGCCGTCCAAGGGCGGAGTGAAGGACTATGACTACGATCGGGAGAGTGCTTTGTACGCTCCGGATGGCTTGTTCGATCTCCTCCAGCTCATTAAATCGGCGGGCAAAGTCTCACGAATTATCGTGATTGCGCATAGTCTGGGCAGCGAGGTGGTTTTGGGCGCCTTGCAGCAAGCCGCGTTGAGCCAGACGGCGCTCGGGATTACTGAATTGATTTTTGCGGCCCCGGATGTGGATCGCGACATTTATCTTCAGCGCGCGAGCCTAATCAAGGCAGCGGCGGGCGCGGTGACGCTATACGCGTCCTCGACGGATCTCGCGTTGCTCGCCTCCATGGAGAAAGCGCAATCCACTTCGCGAATGGGGTTCGTGACCAAGAGCGGGCCAACTCTCGTGCCCGGTATCGAAACGGTCGATGTTTCTGCTGTGGGAAGCGAAATGTTTGCTCTAAATCACAGTACGTACTCAACCAGCCGCGCGGTTCTGGATGACATAGGCCGGATCATCTCGTCCTCGACGCATCTTAAACCCCCGCAGCGGACCCCGACCCTACGATCGATGTCCGACGATTCGAATACGACTTATTGGATGTATCCCTATTAAGAATAGCTCTTCGGCTGTTTGCAGAGTTGTGGGCCACAAACCTGGCAGATGTGTGCGCGTTCAACGCGAAAATCAAAACGCACGGAGGCAAGAACTGATTGATTGTAGGGCGGATGCAGAACCCCATCCGAGTTCGCGATGACCTGCCACCCGCCTGGATCTGGCGCTCCGCTAGCCGAAGGCTCCGCGCCAGCTCCCGTCGCTGCCACCGCCCAACCGGGCAAATCCAACGGCACGGGCGAACTCAGGACTGGAAAAAACTTGGGGGCAAGGTCACTGAGAGACTGGATCGCAGTGGCAGAGCTGCGTGCTCCTGCCCGTACACGACGGAGGCGCCAGCCTCGCTTCTCGGATTGACAGCAGAGTGTCGACCTTCAGCACGCGCATTAGCTTACATCAGCGGATCCGCCGACGCACGGATCTCCCGCAATGGCGGACCAATGCGGGCGGCGATCTAAAGGCGTGTGCGAACGTCTTTTGCTCTGCCGCCCGCTTTGGCGCGCCGTGTTCTGCCCGTTGTTCTCGCTTCAACGTTTCGGAGCCTGTTTCCTTGTCCGGTACGGACCTAGGTGAATTCTCGAGCAATAGCCGGCAAAGGAAGGACACTATCTCTCAATCCCCCTTGGCTCAAAAAGTTAAATTGGAAATCTCAGATCGCACTCAAGCGCAAGTCGACGGGCCAAAGCAGGTCAGTTCACGTCGTGATCCCGAGCGCCGAAATGGTCATCCTGGAAGCCGATCAGGACCGGGAGTGGTGAACTCGGCCTTGCGCTGCCTGACTTCCCGCCTCTTCGGTCTACAGGCGCGTCAAGAACCTCCGACAGACTGATTGCCTGAGAAGCTCCAAGCAGCTGGTCGGATATGCGACATGCGTCGCAAGCTCGACAGAAATGATACGAAAGATGCGTAATTTCAATGAGCGCTGGCTGGCATGCGACTTGCTATTTTCTCCGCTGAGCCAGGTAGAGCGAATTTGAGCAATGACCAGTCTGACTGAGAGCGCAAGTCAAGTCGGTGCGGCGAACCTGCTGAGCGTCGGTTCGCGGGCCCCCTCGATCAAAGTGGAGAACTGGCTACGCGGCCAGCCCGTTAGAAAGTTCGAACCTGGAAAAGTATATATCCTCGAATTTTGGGCGACGTGGTGCGGACCATGTATCGCCTCCATGCCAAATCTGGTGGTCCTGCAAGACAAATACAGGAACAACGGAGTTGAGGTGGTGGGCATCGCGGCTCACGAACAAGCTTCGACGGAAAATGAAGCGCGAGCCAGCTTGGACGCCTGGTTGACAAAGAGGTTGTCAAATCTGAACTACGCGATCGCATTCGACTACGCCGGCGAAATGAACAAGCTTTGGCTGGATCCAAGCTTTTCTGTCGGGATTCCCACGTCATTCGTCGTTGACCGTGACGGCCACATCGCCTTTATTGGCCATCCGACGCAGCTCGATCATGCCTTGCCCAAAGTTCTGAACGGATCCTGGGCAATGAGCGATGACGCCGGAGCGCTGGATGCGGAAAGGATAAACACCGGCGGACGCACAAAGCGTGAACTATCGCAGAAGAGAGCTCTGGTGGAGCCGATCTTTGGCAGACTTGAGCCCGCCATAAAGAGAAAGGATTGGCCGACAGCTCTTTCCGCTATCGAGGAGGCCCTCGCGGCGATGCCGGACGAGGTCACTTTCCGTGGGCTTCACGCGGAATTGTTGCTTCACAACATACGCGACCTGGGGGCTGGCCTGCCGGTGTTGCGCCAATTAGTTCGCGACGCGATCGAGAAGAAGTCCGTGGTTTGGATGAGCGTCGCGATCCGCCAACTGTTCGACCCCGCGAAAGACTACTCCGATTTTCCACATGCGGAGCGCTTTGCTATGGGCAAGGAGCTCTCCGAACACATCCTGGCTGCGAATCCGCCCCGAGGCAGCGACGGCGCGAAGTTCCTGTCGTACGGGGCGGTCGCTCAGTACTATTACGAGACGGGTAAGAGGGACCGCGCGATCGAATTGGTCGAGGTGGCGCTGAAGTGGCTGGATGCAGCGCCTGCCTCGGATCTAGCGAAACGGGACGTCGTGCAGTGCTCTCTCCAGGCTTTGGCGAGCTACAGGAGTGAGAAGCTCTCTTACGAGGAGTGCTGTTCAGCCCCGCAAAAGACGGGGCCCGAAAAACCGGAACCGAGATCGCCAAGGGAGGCAGCGTGAGCAATGCTGCTTGGCATGTCTTTTCGGCCTCGTGGTTTGCGATCGCGAATCGAAGCGTCTTGGGAATGTCGGGGCATTCACATGAAGTGAGGACAGGAGGCGCGAGCCGGTGAACGCAGGCGAGGCCGCACCACCATAACATCTTTATGGCGAATGTTTCCTCAAGGTTGGTCGCGCTCCGACGCGATGGCGGCGAGAGTGCCTGCTGAAGTGAAGAGTGGTCGCCGGCTGCCAAGGTCGGCGTCCTAGAAGATGCTGGATGGCATCTTCGAACAACCAAAAAGATAGAAATGGGTGGTGACGCTGATGCTTTCCAGCTCTCAAGGAAGCTTTCTCAACGTTCTATCGCTGCTGTCGGAAGCGGTTCAGAACTTCGTTCCGTGTGGAGGGCAAGCCGATTCGGGAGAGGCGCCAGTCCGTGGCTCTGGACTGTGCTGTTCGGAGCCGTCAGAGTCCCCTGCGCCCGCCAGTGAAGGAACACTGCGCGAAGCTGTACCTTCATTGAGCGCCCTCTTTGCTGGCACGGCGCCGGGTCGAGCATGATGTACAATCAGCGCCAGCGCCGCTCTGTCAAAGCCGCCGCCCTGTTCCGGAAATCTGGGCCCTGGTACAAAGTGCTTTACGTCCAGGTGCTCATAGCGATCCTGATTGGCATTCTCGTTGGCTGGCTATGGCCCGCTGTGGGGACGAGTAGCTGGGTGAAAGCGCTTGGTGATGGGTTCATCAAGCTGGTCAAGATGGTGATCGCGCCGATCATCTTCTGCACTGTTGTCTCCGGAATTTCGCATGTTCAGGATGCACGAAAGGTCGGCCGAGTCGGCGTCAAAGCGCTACTTTACTTCGAGATCGTATCAACCTTCGCGCTCATCCTGGGTCTTTTGATGGGCAATCTCGCTCAGGTCGGTCATGGGCTCGCTCCCAAGGGGGATGCCGCGGCCGTAGCCAACTACGTCAAGACGGCGGAAGCGCAGAAGACGGTCGATTTCCTCCTCAATATCATTCCGGATAGTGTAGTTGGCGCTTTGGCCCGAGGTGACGTGCTCCAGGTGCTACTGTTTGCCATCCTATTCGGGTTCTCGCTGATGGCGCTTGGGGAGGTGGGTGAGCGGATGCGCGGTCTGGTTGACGATGCTGCGCAAGCGGTGTTTGGAGTCATTAGGATCGTAATGAAGGCAGCCCCCATCGGGGCGTTCGGCGCCATGGCCTACACTATCGGCGAATTCGGACCGTCCGCGCTCGGTAAACTCATCGGATTGGTCGCCCTGTTTTATGTGACAGCCGGGCTCTTTGTGATCATTGTGCTTGGCCTGATCGCGCGCTTGGTAGGTTTTTCTATTCTAAAGTTCATCGTCTACATCAAGGATGAGCTGCTGATCGTGCTCGGAACATCGTCGTCCGAAAGCGCGCTGCCGCAGTTGATGGAAAAACTGGAACGGCTGGGCTGTTCCAAGCCGGTCGTGGGCCTAGTGGTGCCGACAGGATACTCTTTCAATTTGGATGGGACGAACATTTACATGACGTTGGCGACCTTGTTCATCGCGCAAGCGCTCGGGGTCGATCTCAACTTCAGCCAGCAGCTCACGATACTCGTTGTGGCGATGCTCACCTCGAAGGGCGCAAGCGGTGTCACCGGCGCGGGCTTCGTCACCCTGGCCGCGACCTTGACTGTGGTCAGTCCTGAACTCGTCCCTGGCATTGCCATCGTATTCTCGATCGATAAGTTCATGAGCGAGGTGCGTGCGCTTACCAACATCATCGGGAACGGTATTGCCGCGGTCTTTGTGTCCTGGTGGGAGGGCGAGCTCGATAGTGTTTCGCTACACGCGCAGTTAAAATAAATGTGCGAGCTCAGCCTAGAATGCCCCGGGCCAACAAAGCCCTGCCGTTCAATCCTGATTGGGAGCAGGCGACCATCCGGTGGAGACATTTGTTTTGTTCGAAAGTGCCACACAGACCAATGATTCCCCTTAAGCTTTCGATTTCGAAGCGAGCCGGCTCGACCGGCCCCTTATGAGCATCATTTAGCTCACGGATGATGCAGGCGTAGTAGCCGGGATCGCCCGATCGGGGGATGGTCATGCATGGCGAACTCATCATCTCGCCATCGGCGAGTTGACGCGACGGCAAATCCTGGCGGCGGTGGACAGGATAGCCAAGACCGGTAAGCGCGGCGCCGCCAAGGACGTGCGCAGGCACACGCACACCTTCCTCGAATGGTGTGTAGGCGAAGGTTATGTGGAGCACTGTGTTTCGGCATGGAATAAGGGCTCTGACGCAATTTTGGTGCAGCACTGGTCATGTGGCACCGATTAGTCGAGCCTGCAGCAAGTCGAGCTTGGCGCGTCCGTACATTTGGCGCTTCACCAGTCTGAGCTTGGTGATCTGGCCCTCGGTCTGTCCGTTGGACCAGGACGTGGTGATCGCTGCGCTGACGGCGGCCTTGTCCTTGATGACGCCGTTGGCGAAAGACATGACGAGGCTTGCGCATGCTCGTTCCAGCCATGGTTCAAGCTCTATGTGAGCCTTCTTGCGGATCATCGCATGGAAAGCGGCTATGATCTCTCGAGCTTCCACCAGAAGAGGAACGCCTTGCTCGATCGCCGCAATGGAGACGGTCTCTGACCTTGATAGTGTATCGCGGCCATTGGTCATCAGGCGGGCGATAGTTCTCGCGGACGGTACGCGCTGCAGGCTCTGAGCATCGGGCATTTCGGCACGCCGACGGCGTGTCGCCCATTCGGTAACGACTCGCACCGAGCCTCTAAATCCCTGCGCCTTGAGGCAACGCCACAGGTCGGCGCCATTACAATGACCAGCGGCCCACTGAACATCGAGCCATGGCAGGTAGTGCTCGAGCGAGCTCTCGCGCACCCTGAACACGTCGGATCGCTGACCTCGCAAGACCCTGCGGATGAGGCCCCGGCTATGGCCGGTGAGCCGTACGATCTCCTTTATGGAGACGCCCGTCTCAGCCTGTTTGAGGATTGCGGTGTTGGTGTCTTCTCGCCGAAGATAACCATCATATTGAATGCGCTCGGCAGCGGTCAACAAGCTGGGATTTATGGTGGCGGAGCCGACCGCGATGCGGACCTGGCGCATGGATTTGCGAACCGCATCCAGGAAGGCGTGGCTGGCGTTCTCCATGAGGTGCCAACGGTCGGCGACCTGGGTGGCGTGCGGGAGTGCCTTGGCCGCAGCAAGGGCGTAACCGCCGCCGCGGTCGCGCGCGACCACAGCGATCTGTGGCTGCCCCGCGAGCCAGGCCTGCGCAGTGGCTGGCTCTCTGTCGGGTAAGAGAGTGATCGGTCGTCGCCGCTCGAGGTCGCAGATGATCGTTCCATACCGCTGATTGCGCCGCCAGGCCCAATCGTCGATGCCGATAACGCTCGGCGCAGCAAAGGGTGGACACCCGCGCCTTCTAACCACCCGAAGCAACGTGTCGTTGCTCACGGGCAGCATAAGTCGACGGGCAAAACTCGCCGCTGGGCGGCCACCCAAGGCGAGGCCAAGGTGATGGACGATTAGATCGAGCCGGGTCGTTCGCCGCGCCCACGGTGCCAGAGCGCCGTCATCGAAGCGCTCGGTGAAAATACGCCGACCGCAGAGAGCAGTAACGCAGCGGAAGCGGCGCGCCACGACCACCAAGCGAACCTGCCGTCCCGCAAGCGGCAGATCGGTTAGGCGCCGCTGATATCGGCTATGGATCCGCCCAGAACTGGTCCCGCATCCGGGACAGAGACTCGTCCCGCTAGTGGGACGCAAGGTGATCACGGTCGTAGCGCCATCACAAAAGGCGCTTTCCACGTCAAACCCGTGAGGGACCAGAGCCGACGGACGTAGGGCTCGCTTCATCATATTGATTCCTTTGTGAAACCAACACGAGCCGGCGCTTGAACTTCATCAAAAGTGATGGTGTGGAACGGCCCTTCGAACCGGCATCAAAAGTGCCTAACGTGGTCGCGTAGAGAGGCGCCACAAACGAAGGACCGTTCCATGGAGAAGATTATCACAGTGGGTTTGGATTTGGCCAAGTCGATCTTTCAAGTTCACGGCATCGCCGAAAACGGGAAAGTCTTGGTTCGTCGCACATTGCGGCGATCGCAGGTTCTGCCCTTCTTTCGGAGCCTTCCAGCTTGCGTGGTAGGTATGGAGGCCTGTGCGAGTGCCCATCACTGGGCACGCGAGATAGCGGCGTTGGGCCACTCTGTCCGCATGATGCCGCCAGCCTACGTGAAGCCTTACGTCAAACGAAACAAGACCGACGCGGCGGATGCTGAAGCCATTTGTGAGGCGGTCAACCGCCCGACAATGCGGTTCGTGCCCGTGAAGACTGCCGAACAACAAGCAGCCAGCATGATTTTGCGAACGCGAGAGATGCTGATGAAGCAGCGCAGCCAGACTGCAAATGCCCTGCGTGCCCATATGGCCGAATTGGGCATTATCGCTGGCACAGGCATGGCAAGCATCGCAAAACTCCTGGTGCTTCTCCGGGACGAAAAAGACAATAGGATTCCCGGCGCCGCCCGCTTTGCCCTGATTCTATTCGCTGAACAGATTGAGCTGCTTACAACCCGCATAGAGAAGCTCGACAGAGAGATTTTGGTTGCGGTCAGAAAGGACCCCGATGCGAGGCGTCTGATGAGCATACCGGGTGTCGGTCCTCTCATCGCCGCTACCGTTCGGACATCCGTCGCGAATGCTCGCGATTTTGCGACTGCACGAGATTTTGCCGCTTGGACCGGGCTCACACCGAGGGCACAGTCGAGCGGCGGAAAAGAAAGGCTCGGCGCGATATCAAAGCGTGGAAATCGGCAACTACGGACGCTCTTGATCGTTGGTGCGACCTCTATCATTAAGCTTGCTAAACGAGGCTTGAAAGTCCCACTCTGGATTCGGACCATGCTGCAAAGACGGCCGGTCAAGGTCGTATCGGTCGCGCTCGCTAATAAGATTGCGCGCACGATCTGGGCCTTGCTGGTCAGAGGCGGCATCTATCAGGCGCCGGCCGCAATGCTGAAATCCTAATCTCAAGAGCTCTCCGGCGGAAGAAGAACGCTGCCGAGGAGGCAAGGTGCAAATCTGGATGAACCCCGAATGACGTCATTCCCGGTAGCAATCAGACCGCCTGACTCACTGCGCTTCGAGCGCGAGAAATTGATTGGGCGATTGCTTCCGCGGATATCATCGTGGCCAGCGGCCAGGCGCCGCGTTCACAGGCCGAACATATGACCGCACCGTCATCCCTTGTTCAACCAGAGAAAGATCTTGCAGCCCGGGCCGTTCCACATATGAGTCAGAGCCCCAGTCGAACGCCCAGCGACAATGACGACCGAGAAAGCGGCAGGAGGCGGCATGAGTTTCTCACCTGTTGCCTTGAACAAGACAGTGAGAGGGGAGCGGCGGTTTTTGCGACGGGTTGGAGGCCGAGAGAGAGGCTCCCGGCCGCCCGTCGTGGAGAATCGATATGACCAAGGCTGTCCAAAGATCACGCTGTGCCCCTCACGCGACATTCTGTTCAACAAGCTGGTGCTGAGCCAGTCCATGTCCGGCATGTGAAGGCCGGCATTTCCATCGAGCAACTCGCCGAAAGCGTCGCACGGCGTACGCTCCTGCAAAGCCTCAACGTGGGGGCGGTTGTGGACGCCGAAGGCAATGAGACCGGGATATTCGAGGTGCCGGCCGGCGGCCGGCGCTATCGCGCGCTGGAGCTTCTCGTAAAGCAGAAGCGGATGGCGAAGACGCAGCCGGTTCCTTGCGTCGTGCGTGAGGGAGGCATCGCTGCTCCACGGTTGACGCGGCGCTTGCGCGCCCGTTCCGCCCGACCTTCCGGGGCGGTCTCGTCCTGACCGGCCTCGGCAGAGGCCGCGAGCTGCTCGACATCCTCGAGGCCCAGCAGCATCTGTTCCTCAGGAAGCGACTCCGCCCTCCGGCCAAAGCGATGACGCTGCAATTCCTTGATGATCTGACGCAGCCGCTTCGCTCTCGTGCCGCTCGGCAAGCAGCTCAGCGTCTCGGGATCGTCAGGAAGGTTATCGCTCACGGGCAAATCAGAGCATATTCGCGCCCGCCTGACGACGTACTCGATGCCTCTGATTCACTTCGCCGCAGCGCGGCCCACAATTATCCGGCTTGCGTCGGGAGGACCGTCTCCCGTGCCGCGTGGACACGCCGCCAATCGAGCCCTTCGAGCAGCGCGGACAATTCTGCCGCTGACAAACGCATCACGCCATCCTCGATCTTCGGCCAGCGGAAGACGCCTTCCTCGAGCCGCTTGGCGAACAGGCACAAACCCGCGTACCATCCCAGAAGATCAGCTTGATCCGGTCCGCGCGCTTGGCACGGAAGACATAAACAGCACCCGAGAACGGATCGGCCTTCATGTGCTCGCGTACCAACATAGCAAGCCGTTCCAATCCCTTGCGGAAGTCGACTGGCTTGGTTGCCACCATCACCCGGACAGTGCCGGACGGGCCGATCACCGGCTTGCCTTCAACGCATGGACGATGGCCGCAATCATCGCCACGTCCGCGCCTTGGCCGATCCGGATAGTGACGCCTTCGGCTTCGATCTCGATGCCCCCAACATCCGGCTTGGCCTTCCGTCGCGCTGTCTTGCGCTCACGGCCCGCAACGGCGACCGGCGCATGGCGTCTACCACCGCCGGTACAAGCGGCGGATCGTCAGCCATCGGCGTCGGCAATCGCCGTGCTTGCCGCCGCCAGGTAAACACTTGTTGTGGGGGCGGCCCGTGTCGCCGGGCAATCTCGGAAACGACCGCGCCTGGTACCAGCGCCTCCTCGACGATCCGGGCCTTGTCGTCCTTGGAGAACCAACGACGGCGTCGCGTCTCCGTGATCACTTCCAGCCGGCGCCCCGTCGCGTCCGACTTAAGCGTACGGTCAAGCATAAACACAAGCCGATCCCTTCAAAGAGATCGTGAAACTCGCCTATCCCGTGTGCCGCGAGAAGGTGGGAGCGGAACGACGCTTACCCATCGTCCGCCTCATCGGTGCGATCTTGCTCGAGCAGAATGACGAATGGGCTGTCCAGCGAGACCGTTACATGACGCTGGAAACTATCGCGCCCTTGAGCGATGATCCAACCGTCAGCCTTCCGGCTATCGCCAGCTGATCTGCCCCGCCCTGGCCGGTGAACGCGGTACCCGCCGTCAGCTACACCACGCCAGGGGAGTACGTCATGCCAAGCTGATGAATGCTTGTGGGTGCAAGTCCCATCCGGCCAAAGCCGAAGCAGGCAGACCGGGACCGAGTCTTGCGGGCGTCGCGGCAACGCGGGGTTCGAAGTGTAGACAGGAGCCATGCGGGGTGCGGGAATGAGCCTCGAAAGGTGGATGTTCGCGGAGGCCGAGTGTGTTCCCTAAACACGAAGGCAGCATGAGCATCGTCGTTATGCGAGACGATGTCGCTCCGTCGGGGCTCGATGGCCGGATCACGCATGGAAGGTAATCATCGGAACATGAGAGGCCCGACCGGGTCCACTGGATTGGTCTCCAGTGGGGGACAGCGGCAAGGCACTGCCAGAGCCGCGGTCCGAGCTGAGGTCGGGAGTCGGACTGGTTCATAGTACCTGTGAAGTCGTCGAAGGAAACGAGACGCATGGAGGGAAGGGGCCAGCCCCGAGGGGAGCCCGCGCGAGAAGGCCAGGGTCCGGACACAGAGCCGGGTTGCCTTGCCGCCGAACCTCGAACGGGTGAACGCGGCAGCCAAGCAGGCTGCCCAAACCCGGTTCACAGCCTTGCTGCACCACATCGACGAGGACGCTCTGCTTCGGGCGTTTCGACGACAAAAGCGGCAGGCCAGCGCGGGGGTCGATGGGGTAACGGTGGCGAAGTACGAACAGAGGCTCACGGATAACCTCCGCGACCTCTGCGGGCGGGTCCACACGGGTCGTTATCGGCCACAGCCGGTGCGACGAGTTTACATCCCCAAAGCCGATGGCGGTAAGCGGCCTCTCGGTGTGCCGACGCTAGAGGACAAGATTGTCCAAAGCGCGGTAGCCGAGGTGCTGAGCGCAGTCTATGAGGCCGACTTCCTCGGGTTCTCCTACGGCTTCCGGCCAGGGCGGAATCCTCATATGGCGCTTGACGCCTTGCACACGGCGATCATGAGCCAGCGCGTCAACTGGGTGCTCGATGCCGACATACGCAGCTTCTTCGACTCGGTCGACCACGAGTGGCTGCTGCGGATGGTGGCGCACAGGATCGCCGATCCTCGCATATTGCGGCTCATAGAGCTGTGGCTGCGGGCCGGCGTTCTTGAGAGCGGCGAGAAGCAAGAAACGGACAGGGGTACCCCGCAGGGGGCGGGCATCAGTCCGCTCCTCGCCAACATCTTCCTGCACTACATCCTCGATCTCTGGGTCCACCAATGGCGTCGTCGCCATGCACGCGGTCGCATTGTGACAGTGCGTTATGCGGACGACTTCGTCATGGGCTTCGAGAACAAGGTGGATGCGCAGGAAATGCTCTTGGCCCTCAAGGCGCGGCTGGCCAGCTTTGGCCTGATGCTTCATGAGGGCAAGACGCGACTGATCGAGTTTGGCCGGTTCGCCGCCCTCTCGCGTCAGCGGCGCGGCGAGCGGCGACCAGAGACCTTCGCCTTCCTCGGCTTCACCCACTACTGCGGGCGGACCCGAGATGGCCGGTTCATCGTGAAGCACAAGACGGAAGGGAAACGCCTGACGCGTAAGCTGACGGCGTTGCGCCAGAAAGCCTGGCGGTTCATGCACGCGCCACTGGCCATGCAACACGAATGGCTCACCGCCGTTCTGCGTGGACACTACGGCTACTATGGCAGACCGCACAACTATCCGGCGCTCAACGGCTTCTACCGGGAGGTGCGTCGGACCTGGCTGCGCTGTCTGAGACGGCGTAGTCAGAAAAGCCGGCGCATGGGCTGGCCGGAGTTCGAGACCCTGACGGCTCGCTTCCGTCTGCCCGTTCCACGCATCACTCGCACTTGGGCGCAGGCGCGGATATGACGCGGGTTACCCTCGGGAAGAGCCGGGTGCGGGAAAGCCGCCTGCCCGGATCTGTGAGGGCGAAAGCCAAATGGCTGAGCTACTCGACCACGATCTCCCTGCTTGCGTGGCGGTCAACGAAAATGGGTATCCGCTTAAGCCGGGGGGCCGAGACGATCAACATCCGCGGTTTTGGAGCCTCGGTCATCCGCGTTGAACGCGACAGCCACTTCCTCGCCGTAAACCGAGCGTTGGAGCTCGAAAGCCTGCTGCCACGTGCCAGGTCTACCGGATGCCATCTCCATCGGAGAGGACAGTACGGGTAGGAAATGGTGTGATCGACAAATCAATGAAGTTTACGGCACGTTGAAGTATCGCCTTGGTCCAAGCAAGGTCAGGCGAAGCTGCGATGACATATCCGATCCTATCTCGGCAATCGCCTTTCCTGACGATCGGGGTCTTTGGTTCAATAGAAAGTTTGACCTCTGTGACACCTGGTACGGCAGCAGCATGACTTTCGCCGCCGATGGCATTGAGAATGCCATCGCGATCGGGAACCAGAATCCGCGCGGCCGCAGTCTGCGAATGACATCTGCGCAAATTGCATTTCTCCCCGATCACAAGCTTGATGTGCTCGGTGATTAGATCAACACCGTAGGCGAGCTTTACAAGTTGGGGGTTGGGTGTGCCACAAAGACGCGGATTAACTTCAATCACGATAGGGCCAAGCTTCGTCAACCGTATATCAATGTTCGTTGGCCCCCAGCCAAGGCCGAGGGCTTGCAAACCGCTCAGCGAAACGTGGGCGATGCCTCTATGCTCTTCATCAGTCAGCGGTGCCGGATAGATGTACTCACGGCAGACGAAATGCGGCGGGCGGCCGAAGTCAGCCGTGCCAATCCCGATGACCTCATTTTCCATAATTTCAACGCTATAATGGGGACCTTGTGCAAATTCTTCGATCAGTATCCTTGGGGAAGACCGCCATATGTACTCCCCACCGAGTAGATACCTCGTATGTTCGGCCAACTCGTCGACATCGCGGCACAATCGGACACCGCTGCTGCCGATGCCTACCGTTGGCTTGACAATCACCGGCAGGCCGATCTCCGCGGCAGAGCTTTCTACGCCCCTCGCATTCGCAGCCAGGCGGTAAGATGGTACTGGTATGCCGCCCTCCGCGAGAAGCTGACGTTGGACGAACTTGTCGCAGCAGCGCTCGATCGCTGCAGGGGGTGGGCCCGGCAGATCGAAATTCAGGCAGAGCTTGCCCACCGCCGCATAGGCTGACTCCTGGGCGCTGGTAATCCCGGCAATGTCGAAGGTCGAAGATAACCTTGAACATTCGTGTATCAGCGCATCAATATTAGCTGTGTCGACACAGTTTACCTCGCAGCCTCCTGCTGCAAGATGGTCATAGCGAGTGGGGTCAGACGACAGAGTGATAGGATGAAGACCAAGACGCTGGGCCGCTTGAACGTACAGCCGAGCATTACTTGCGCCTTCAAGCAAAATGAGAGCTCTTCTTGGCATTGAGTGGTGACTCCGAGGTAGTATGCAGTGCTGCGGCCTGAGTGTAGTGCGGCACCCGAAACCGGCCCAGCTCATGCCCGAATAAGCGCCAAAACGAAGAACGCCGGCCCATATTCTGCTTCAGGCGCGATCTGGGCCACTTCTCAATTGACCCAGGCGTAGTTCGTGGTGAGCGGTTACGGACATGAACAGCTGCCTCGGGTTTGGCAATGTGGATCTTCATACCTGAGAGAGATGAATGCACGCACCTTCAATTAAGATCGTTATAAGTGAATATCAGCGAGTATCTTGCGACGATACTACCAGCCTAGATAGGTGCACGGGATTAGGTTCTGCCGCATCGGATACCCAGTTCGCTCGTCGCGAGATACCCACGCCGACCTGCCACTGAGTTTCATCAGCGGCCATTAGAGTGTTGCAGTTTTTTTGCAGCGAGACCGAATGTTCCGGCCTTTGTCGACAGGAATAAGAACATCATCTCCGAAAGCGTGGAGAATGCGCGCGGATGGCTCGTCGGATCTCACCCGGTACTCCCGGTCCCACTCGACGCTGGTGGCGAAACCCCTGTCCCGCACCGACGCTGCCTCGACAGTTCCAGGCCCGCGATCGCTTCGATGTGAAGTTGTCGCGCCGACCGGCTGACCGGTTGGCGGTGTAAGGAACTGACGTTTATCTTGCCTGTTCAAATCGTGCTTCGAGAACCGGTGCATGGGAATAGTCGCCGTGTGGCCGAATCCGGAGCCAGGTGCAACGACTTAGGCGGTCGTTGCCAAATAGGAGAGCTTAGATGAAGCTTTATGTTGGGTTGGACGCCGGCCTTGAAGAAGCCAATCTTTGCATCGTCGATGGCGAGGGCCTCATCGCTCGCGAGGTCAAGGTCAGTACCGAGCCAGCGGCAAGGGCTAAGCGGATCGCCTGGAGCGAGTGGGACTCGAGGCGTCATCGCTTAGCATCTCGCTCTATCGCGCACTGCAGCCAGCCGGGTCCCGATCATTGTCGTCGAAGCGCGCCACATGCGCGTGTCGCTGTCGACAATGCGGAACAAGACCGAACGGAATGACGCCTGCGGCATCGCGGCAGATGATGCAGCCGGGCTAGCTAGCCCGCATTTCTCACAGTGTTGAGGCGCATCGGGGCGCGAATCAGCCAAGGTTCTTGCGAGAAAGACTTTGCCGTGATTCAGGAATGCCCCGATGCTGATAGAGTGTAGCGCAGAACGGTTTGATTTTGGAATGGTAGTAGGCCGCATCGTGGACGCGGCTTTTGATGGTGGCCTGGTGACGTCGGATGCTGGCGCGCTGCTTCTGGGCGCGTCCGATCGGGCGATCGATCTGGTGGGGCGCTTTGCAGATTGCTTTCGCGATCATCACCGCCCGGACTTGATCGAGCACGCAGTCGGAACGTTGGTCGGACAGCTGGTCTTTGGCATCGCACTTGGCTACGAAGACCTCAACGATCACGACGAGTTGCGGCACGACCCGCTGATGGCGGTGTTGGCGGGCAAGCTTGTTGCTCGGCGCGAGGACTGCGCACCGGTGGCCGGCAAGTCGACGCTGAACCGGCTGGAAGTGGGCCGGGAGGAACCTTCGCGCTATCACAAGATCGCCTACGACGCGTCGGCGATCGAGGCGTTGCCGGTGACGCTGTTCCTGGAGGCGCACAAGCGACCGCCGCCGCAGATCATCCTCGATCTCGACGTCACCGACGATCTCTGCACGGGCATCAGCGGCGCTTCTTCCACGGCTATTACGACTGCTACTGCTATCTGCCGCTGTACGTGTTCTGCGGCCGGCATCTGCTGCGACCAAGCTGCGGCGCGCCGACATCGACGCCAGTGCGGGCAGCGTCACGGAGGTTGCGCGGATTGTGCGGCAAATCCGCGCCCACTGGCCTTTCGTGCGCATCGTGCTGCGCGCCGACAGTGGCTTTGCGCGCGAGGCGCTGATGGCGTAGTGTGAGCAGAACCGCGCGATTATATGTTCGGGCTCGCCCGCAACACGCGCCTGGTCGCCATGATCGAAGAGGAGCTCGCCGCGGCGAGAGCCACGGCCGAGACGACCGGCCGCCCGGCACGCCGCTTTTCGCCCGAGCTGGCAACGAAGCCCGCGTCCGCGAACTGATCGAGCGCAGCGATCCGATGTTCGTAGTGATCATCGAGGCGATGCTGGACTCCGCGGCGCCATTTTCGAGGGCTACGATCGCCTGCATCGTTGCAGTTGGTCCAGCATGACCCGTCTGCCGGCGCTTGATGACGCTTCCCGGCGTCGGTCCCGTTCCGGCCTTGTCATTCAAGGTCGGTGTCGATGACCCCCGCCGCTTTGGGCGATCTCGAAGGTAGACCCCATTTTGACTTGGCGCCGATGCGAACCAGTCTGGCACGTCGATCGACTATGAAGGCCGCATCAGCAAACAGGGTGACGTTGCCATGCGGCGCTTTGCGAGGCGGCCGCAAGCCTGCTGCTGCGGGTAGGAAATGGTTGGCATTGCGGGCGTGCGGCCTACGGATCGCCAAACGGTCGAGCATTTCGCCACCACAGCGAAGAGGTGGCCGAGGGCAAGCCTGTCGCCAAACGAAGGGACCATCAAAGGAAATACGCCAGCCCCGGCAATCGCCGCCTCATGGTACTGTTGAGGCGCCCCGGCGCAATCGGCCGATCTCTCATACTTGAGTTCGTCACAAGCGAGCTTCTCCGCAAATAGAACTTGCCTTCAAGATGACTGAACGTCGCGCAGCCACACCAACTAGCCAAATGATCCGCATTGTCTTAGACGGACGACCCGAAATTCCGAGGTCGGCGCCGCAGTGTCAACCGACAACCTCGTCACGTGCACCTATCTTGGATGGTAGTATCGTCGCAAGGTATTCGCCGCTACATTTGTTCGGCCGTAAGCTGGGTCGATTGGGGATAACGCTCCGCCCTCAGGCTGCAGCACTGCATCCAACGTCGGAGTCATCAGTCAATGTCGAGAAGAGCCCTCAATCATCTCGGCTGTACTCCAGGCGGCTCGGCGTCTGATCAACTCAGTGGGAAAGGTCGGAGTTTATCTACAGGTGGTGCGTCTGCGGCGGATAGCCTCCTGTTCCCGCGCTCTTGTCGGCGACCCGCCTCGTTTACTGAGTTTGGACACGATCGGGTGGCGCATGCTGGGTCGATCAGAGCGGGGAGGCCTTCGCGGACGCGCCTTGGACGTGGCATCGCTAAGGCGTAGACCGACCGACCCACCCACCCAAGTAGTTAGCAATCCCGGAGAGGACTTGTCCGGTTTCACGACAATATCGCCCTAACGGCACCTCACATATCTCAGACGCTGATATGAAGGAGCAAAACAGATATGCTTACGGAGGATCCAGAGATGCGACCCGAGCTATACGTGAATGGATATACTTTTGAGGAATATCTCGATTACCTGCGTCATGATCATCCCGCGTTGTATGATCTTCTTAGTCACGAGAGATGTTGCGACGCTGAACTTGCGAAAATGAATATGAAGTCGTGGGAGTTCGAGGATGAGAAAGTAGGTGGCCGCGGCTTGGCCTACAATTCTGCACAGAAGAGTGCGGACAATCGAAGAGTGGGCATGACCACGCTTCTGAAGTGCTTCTCGCCTTCCCTCGAAGCTCCTAGTCAGGATTTCAGGATCCTGGATGTACTCGGAGGCGATGGAACCTTTGCACGGTTCTGTAAAACGCTTGGGCGTCACACTCCGACAATCTATACAGCCGACATTTCGAAATTCATGATCGACGCCTGCCACGCTCAAGCGTTACCTTGCTTGCGTCAGTCCGCAACGCGAAGTTTGTTCCGTGAGAACGTACTAGACGGCGTTCTCATTGCTTACGGCAGCCATCATCTTGATAGCAACGCAAGGCGTCTGGCAATTGGCGAAGCGCACCGTACTCTGAGAGCGGGTCGTCGCCTTGTGCTGCATGATTTTGAGATCGGCGGAAGATGCGCTAAATGGTTTGACAGCGTTGTGCATCCCTACTCGCGGACTGGGCATCCGCATGTACATTTCTCGCGCCACGAAATGCTCGATCTCTTTGCGGGCGCAGGGTTTCGCGACGTTAGGGTATTTGAAATCAGTGACCCATTCACGCTGCACGGAGGCTCACCTGAAGAAGCCAAGCGCAATGCAATCATGCACATTTACGACATGTATGACCTGATCAAGGTCACAGAATCGGCATGTGATATTGCGCGTTGCCTCGAGCGACACATAACAGAAACGTTCGGATCCATATCTATCCGACAGGAAGAGCGCCGATATGTAGCAGAAATTTCGCGTGACGCGCTGATTGCTGTGGGGACCAAATCGACCTGTGACAGCTAGTGCACGGGCAATGATGAGCAGTATCGAAGATTGTTACAGACGCATTCTGATTGAGGAGATCTTCCTAGAATTTCAGAGGGATGGATCAATTAAATCCCGCCCGCTACTAGCGAAGCACTTTACCAGGATTGGCGCGCTCAATGTTGCGGTTACGATCGCATCCGCCGTCGTACAAGCCGATTGATGTCCTGCTCCTGACTCCCGGTACGTTCGGGCCGAACATGTGGCGAATGTGGCGCATCAAGAGACGAGAGAGAGCTATGGGAAACCAACCAAGTGGGAGAACAAGGGTATGGGAAACTGTGGCCAGCTGCGTGCGACGTGGTCGGGCCGGTTACAACCAGTTTTGCTCCGCTTCACGATGGTGGTAGTCGGCAATGAAAGGCGATGAACTGTGGAACTGTGTTCGGAGAGAGTGAAGGGGCTCGCTGGTATGAGGCCGGGTACGGATGCAGAAGGCGCCGCACTTGGGGCTGCGCAAGACATCCACAGTGCGCAGCGAAGTCAGCCACTAGACGATCGATTCCATGAAACCTGCGATGCTAGAGCAGGCTGAATGAGTGGAACGGACGGGCAGTTGGCGGATTCCTCGTTTGCGGTCGGCAAAACGAGGAGCTGTGTCATGGCTGGATGGCGGCGAGCGGTCGAGTTGGCGATGACCGACGAAAAGATCGCAACATTGGCGGCTCTTTCGCGGTCGAGAACTGAACTCGCGAGCCGGGTGTCGCGGGCGCAGATGCTGCTGGCGTATCGCGAGAACCCTTCGTTTGCGCAGTGGGCCAAAGACTTGGAGTCCATCGTCAGACGGTGCAGCGCTGTGTCGAGCGAGCGCTGGCCGATGGCCCGCTGGCCCCCCTTGACGATCGCCCGCGCCCCGGCAAGGAACCAACCATCACGCCTGAGGCCAAAGCCTGGTTGGTGTCGTTGGCGTGTGACAAGGCGAAGGACCATGGCTATCCACATAAGTTGTGGACGACGCGGCTGTTGGAGCGCCATGCGCGCGAACACGGGCCGACGGCAGGGCATGCATGCTTGACCAATCTGGTCCAGGGAACGGTGTGCAAGATCCTCGGCAAGGAGGAGATCAAGCCGCACAAGGTGCGCTACTATCTTGAAAATCGCGATGCTGAGTTCGAACGGAAGATGGCCGAGGTCCTGTGCGTCTATCGTGAAGTCGCAGTCCTGAAAAAAGCCCCCGCCAAGTCGAAGAGACGGGAAAGCCGGTGGCGATCGTGTCGTGCGACGCAAAGCCGGGAATCCAGGCCATCGCAACGACGGCGCCGGATTTGCCGCCCGAACCCGGCATCCATGCAGGCTTTGCGCGCGACCACGAGTACAAGCGGCACGGCACGCTCAGCCTGTTCGCCGGGATTGATCTGCTCACCGGCAAGGTCCACGCTCTCGTCAGAGACCGTCACCGCAGCCGCGAATTCATAGAACTCCTCAGACTTCTCGATTCCGCTTATCCGAGGAGCACCACGATCAAGTCGATCCTCGACAATCGTTCCGCGCACATCTCGAGAGAAACCAGAGCCTGGCTCGCCAACACCAAGCGGGCGTTTCGAGTTCACCTTCACGCCCAAGCACGGCTCGAAGCGCTCGACGTGGTTGAGCCATGACGAACTGGTCGGGGTCAGGTGCACGTGCCAACGCGGCCGTTTAGCCAGCCATTTTCGGATCAAGGGGGTCTTGTGCGTGGCGTAATTGTCGATGACGAGATGGACGTCGAGTTCACGCGGCACGGCAGCCTCGATCTCGTCGAGGAACTTGCGGAACTCAGCAGCACGGTGGCGTCTATAGCACTTGCCGATGACCCGGCCGCTCGCAATGTCGAGGGCGGCGAACAGCGATGTGGTGCCGTGCCTCGTGTAGTCATGGCTTCTTCGGGCCGGCTGGCCGGGACGCATCGGCAGCATCGGCTGACTGCGATCCAGCGCCTGGATGTGGGACTTCTCATCGACACATAGAACGATAGCGTGCTCCGGTGGCGAGACGTAAAGGCCACAACGTCGCGCACCTTGGCCACGAAGTTTGGATCAGTCGAGAGCTTGAACGGCTCCATCCGGTGCGGCTGGAGCCCGAAGGCCCGCCAGATGCGTTGTACCCTCGACACCGATAGGCCGCTGGCCTTCGCCATGTCGCGGGAACTCCAATGGGGGCGTTCTCGGGGCAACTCTCCAACGTCCTCACGATCACGGCTTCGATCCGGGCATCGTCAACCGTAAGTGGCGCCCCGGAGCGCGGCTCGTCGTGCAGCCCGTCCATGCGCCGCTCCACAAAAACGGCGCCGCCACTTGCCTACCGTCGATCGGTCCAGGCCCAGCTTGGCCGCCACTTCCTTGTTCTGACCGCCTTCCGCGCAGGTCAGCACGATCCGGGCTCTCAGAGCCAGCGCCTGCGCCGTCTTCCGCCGCATCGTCAGCGACCTCAGTTCGGCACGCTCTTCATCGCTTAATGTCAAGGAGGCAAGTTGCTGGACCGCCATCAGATCCTCCGTCGCTGCTGCAGCCTCCATCCTTGGCACAGCGACGCGAATCTACTGCGAATCTATAATTGCGAATTTGTGACTCGGGACACTAGGTCCGCGCCGCCCCGTCGAGGTTTCACTTCAATTTGGCCTCCGTCCCCAATCCTTTGAGTTGCTGCCGGAGAGAGCGTTAAGCCTCATGCAGAAGATATCCGGGAAAAGCTCGGCGACTCCGACCTAATCTCGGCACACTCGGGCGAGATTCTCTGGACTCCATTGTAAAAGTAAAGAGGCGATCACTCTCCTCCCAAGCCGCCCAGCTGCCAAGATTGGGGATTGAGCATTTCTTAGGAGTCATGCAGCGTACAAACTAGACCGCGCGACAATCTCGATTCAGGCCCGCGCCAGACGCCTCTTGTAGAGGCCGGAGGAGTAACCTTATGACGCAGCCTCCGCTCTTCCCACCGCCTTTTCCCATCGACGAATTCCGTTCCCGCCTCGCAGCCTTGCGCGCCATCATGGCCGGGCGAAGCGTTGAGCTCCTTATCGTGGACCAGGCAGAACACAGATCCTATTTCAGTGGTTACTCGTCGACAGCGGCCATGTATCAAGCCTTGCTCATCCCGCTTGATCGAGAGCCGATCGCAGTGATCCGCGGCGTCGACGCACCGGGCTTTAGCAAGGCGAGCCGGTTTAGCGACAGCGTGGAGTTTGCCGATCACGAAAATCCAATCAAGGTCTTGGCCGAGACGATCAAAGCCCGCGGACTTGGGTCCTCGACGATCGGTGTCGAGCGCGACAGCCATTTCCTGACGGTAAATCGAGCATCGGAGCTCGAAGGCCTGCTGCCAAGTGCCAAGTTCGTCGATTTCTCCCGTGTCATGTGGGAAATGCGACTGGTCAAGTCCCCCCTCGAACTTGCCTGCCTCGAGGTAGCCGCCGAAATCTGCGACCGGGCGGCGGCGGCGGCCTTCGACGCGGCTCAAGCGGGTGTCAACGAGCGTGAAGTCTTCGCAGCCATGGCCAGCGAAGCTTGGCGCAATGGCGCTGACAATGCGCAGGTCGCGGTTATCTCGTCCGGACCGTCAACATCCTTCCATGCCTCGCTGGGCGGCCGCCTATTGGAGG
>NZ_JBVVPB010000046.1:0-41657 GCF_055807435.1 Bradyrhizobium sp. Ken51
TCCTTGATGACACCGTTGGCAAAAGACGCGACGAGGCTTGCGCATGCTCGTTCCAGCCATGGGTCAAGATCTACGTGCAAAACCCATGGGGAACGAGACCCCGCGGCCGGCATTGGCTCCTATGGATGACAAAAAGTGGTCGCCATCATGGTCGCCTCGATGCTGCTTCTGGTCGGCATCGCGGCCTTGCTCGTACAGCAGCCGGAGCTAGTCACCAACACCAACGCGGTGATGGGTCGGTAGCGCGGAGCGCTCGCTACCCACGGCAGGCGTGGTACGATCGGTCTCGGTATCACCGAGGGCATGATCCATGACCGAGAGCGCCGCCGACCTGGTCAGGCTGATGAACGTCGTCGAGGCGATCGTCGCCGAGATGGATCGTCAGGGCGTCGCCGACGCGGTCGCGGATCTCGGGTTCGACCCGATGCCGATGGCGACCGTGGTGATCCAAGCGGCGGACGGAGACGTGGTCCGCTTCCCCGGGCCACGCGGTCAGGGCTAGGCCTTACCGGGAGCGCGAAGCGCTCGCTACTGGGAAATTTCCCAGGTCCATTCACCAGGCCGGCACGCTATGAGACCGCCATGGGCGATCTCAATCATATTCGCAGGCAGGCGGCCGAATGTCGCGAGATGGCGCAGACGGCCAAGGATGAGCGACAGCGGGAGCAGTGGCTGCTGCTCGCCGAGGAGTACGAGAAGCTCGCCAGCGAGATCGAGGGGCGCAAGCAACGCGGTGGTTGGTAGTCCTATTGACTTCTGCACAGTGGGTTTCAATCGATTGACAATCCTGACACGAATCCTCGAAATGAGGTGCCGCGTAGGTTGATGAGCGCGGAAGCGTGAAACTTGGGCTAGGTTTCGAGAACGCATTGGCGTTGAGCGTGCTGCAGCGAAATGTCCAGTTCGCCGGTCCTGACTACAGATTGGACCCATTCAGTTTGTTGTTGTTGGAAACCGCTAGTTCGGGGCCGTTCAATGTCCCCGAACACGCCCATGTCGCGGCGTTGACGTCCCAGTCAGCTTTGGCGGCATCCCCATCGCTGCAAAGCAACATCGCCAAAGGTGATCGTACGTTTGTACAGCTGATGGTTGGCTTAGATGCGGAGATATTGGGTTGTGGAACGATCGCGCCGGGCAGAGCAGGCCCTGCCGGGCCGTGCCGCTGCAACGTTTGCAAAGTCCCGAGCATGTCCCGAATGATCTGGTTTGGAACCTGTGCTTCCGCAGTGACAATCGTACTCGGAAAGAGCACCAGTCTCCCCATCAGTTTCGACAGATGCCCCGCCACGTATATTCCTGTCCGAATCATTGCATCGTTTGACATAGCGTGGTTGTAGTCCCTGTAGCTACACCAATCGACTAAAGGCTTTGCGCAAGCCCGGTTCACGCATGGCTTAAGCGTGAGTGGCTGCCACCGATCGGCGGAAGCTGGCGGACCCTGAACTCGACCGGCTGGCGGCTAAGATTGTTGTTGCTCCCACGAATAGGCGGTTCAAACACAGGAATGCTGACGTAAGCCGCGACAAACCGGTCTTGCTCGCGTCAGACTATCCCTCGCTTGCCGAAACCTGAAGATTGCGTCCGAGCGCTCTGAGGAGGCTGGTTGGATCTCTCTAGATGTTCGGCGATAAGCCGATCTGCGGAAGAGAGATCAACTGAACTTTGTGCTGGTGCAGATCTTGTCTCGGGCGACCGGGACATGGTGAGAAGAAGCGCGCAAACTATTACGGTAAATGCACCACCAAAAAGTAGCATCCAACCCCATTCAAGGCCGACTGATTGAAAAAGGAGCCTTGTGATGCCGGCACCAATTGGATTGGATTTCGCCGAGCGCATCGTGTCGGCCTGCATCGCAGTCATCCCGGACGAGAATCTAACGACCGTGGTGACCATGAGGATCAGAAGGCCACCAGCTATCACGCCGGTCACTCGCCGGCAGCCTAAGAACACCAGCAACACAATTGCCATCGACCCGCCGACAACAAATATCCCGTCGCCCTTTCCGCCCATCACATAGTTGAGGGAGCCTAGTAAAGGCACGCTCACGATCGGACTGAAAGCGCCGAGCGCCATTGCGGCAGCTCCAGCGACGATTCCCCAATCTCCCGGCTCAAGTTCATCGATCATGTACTTGCTCTAAGACGGTTATTGCAACCAAAGCGAGTTTTCAGTAGCGCAGCGACTTTAAATATGGATCGAAGAATACATTCAAATTTGAAGGATTGGCCGGTCTGACTAAGGGCAAGCGCATCGGGGGGTGCTGTGCGACGGCAACCTATTCTGAAAGGACCTCGATCGCCGATCCCTAGAGATGCCTTCCCTGTCCTGAGGCGGTAAGCAGCCGCGTTTTGCGAGCTTCGAACACCGAGCGTGAAGCAGCGAATGAAGCTGCAGTGATTCGGAACAAGCACCAGACAAAACGAACATCGCACGGCCCCCTGCAATCGCTTCATTTTTCACGCCTCTAATACTCGTAGCGCCCACAATTTGACAGACACCGTTTGCCCGTGGCCGGCTTCCCTCGAAAGCCGGGACCGCCATGTCATATCCACCGCTTTATAAAGAGTACCAGGTCCCCAAGCGCCTGAAGCTGAGGGCCTCCGAGCTCTTCGACCTCCTGAACATTGGAATCCTCGCGCGGTCGCGCGCAGGGGGTCCGACGCGATGTACTGCGGGGCGACGATCGATGCTTTAGCGACCGAATACCATCACCAGTGCATGGGCTGCGCTATTTGGTGGGACTTCGATCGGAAAAGGCCACGTTTCCTTCGAGCATACCGAGTGGTCGCCCTCGGATGTCGCCTTCTATCTCATAGAGATTTGCAAATGGGGAACACCGGCCGCCGACCTACTTGACGTAGACCATTCGTTCCTTAGTGGCCCGCAGGCTGCGGATGTAATAGCCTTGTGCCTGAACAGCTGACTTAATTTCGTTGCTAACCTTGAGGACTCGTTTTCTGCTCTTTCGCCAGGTGTGTGCAGAGTAAAGTGCAGGTACGGCAGAGCCTGTACTTAGAACGAGCAAGCCGCGTCTGTCATTGCGATAGACATCAAACATCGTTCGTCCCCGCTGACCGTATTGAACTAAGAATGAAATATGTTTCGGTTGTCTCAATGGCCGAGCTTAGTATTTCGGTCGGCTGTGCGGGTTGTAAATCTGCAACGCCAGCGACTTTCCTTCAGTTCGTTCCGGATACGGAACGAACTGAAGCAAGCCCCGGCCGCCGTCAAATTGCTCCGTATGCGATTACTTCAGTCACGATGTGTTTCGGATGTTGTTGATTGGGGGCAGAATCGAGAAGGAAGCGGCAGCCGCCCCCTTCACGGATTCGCCCGTGTGGTTGCTCGTGCACAGCAGCGCCGACACATCCACCGTGGGCGGCGATGCACCTGGCCCGGAGGCGATATAGCTACATCTTTCGCTGACTGCCTGTTCAGTAAGAATAGCCGACTAAGACCTGCTCGCGCTCTGCGCTTCGCGTTTTGACCCACAGCGCACCTTGCAACGGCTCGGCTGCACGTTCACTTGAGATCGACGCAACTTGGCGTCAGCCGACGTCGCCGTTGACCCCAAAGCGTGCCCGTTTTGACCCTCACGTCTTTCGAATCTTTGTAGTCGGTCGCAACAACGGGAAGCTACTCTCTTTCTTCGTCTTCTTCTTCGGAGAGTGGGCATGACCAGCATCCAAGTCGATCGAATTCCGGGGCGCGCATTCTGCGATTCAGGTCTGAACTGGTCAGGCAGGAGTCGGGACCTATAATGGTCCACCTGTTTGATTTGCCGAGATTACGACCACGAGGCTACGCCAAGTCCTCGCTAACTCATCGGGCGGTGCTGCTCGCCCTCGTAACGGAAGGCCGCCTCAGTCGGCCCTCTTTCCTTTGGTTAATCCGCACGCATGCGGAAGGGCGTCAGGTTCGAAGCTTTGGCACAACAACCTGCGGCCATCGCTCAGCGGGTGCAAACAGGGCGGCCCCAGATGGTTCCAAAGGCTGTTCCGCCATCGCACATGAACCTTGGCACGCTGTGTGAATGGGGCATCGGGGACTTTGCAATGACCCTCCCGGGCTGGAAGTCGCCGGCCCCCGATCATTTAAAGCCGACGGCGTTATGCTGTAAGCGTCCGGTGAGGGCCCCGCGGGACGATGGCGTGGCGCGGTGGCCCGATTAGGCCGCAGACTGAACGGGGATTCTCTTCCATTCCCAAGGCAGCAGCTCATTGAGCCGACCTTGCCGGGTGCTGGCGATGCGGGCCAGGACGTCCGCCAGCCAGGCTTGCGGATCGAGGTCATTGAGCTTTGCCGTCATGATCAGCGTCGCCATGACGGCGGCGCGGTCGGCACCGCGTTCGGAGCCGGCGAAGAGCCAGGACTTGCGGCCCAGGGCAAAGCCGCGCAGCGCGCGCTCCGCCGCATTGTTTGTCAGGCAGATCCGTCCGTTGTTGACGAAGCCGGCGAACCGGTCCCAGCGGCGCAGCATGTAATCGATTGGCTTGGCGACCGATGAGGAGTTCGACAGCCGGGCACGCTGCTCGCGCAGCCATGCTTCCAATGCAATCACAAGCGGGGCGCTTTGTTCGTTGCGCACCCGCAGCCGCTCTTCGGCACTTTGGCGGTTGATGCCACGCTCAATATAGAATAGCGCATCGATGCGCTTGACCGCCTCCAAGGCAATCGGCGAGATCGCCGCGGCGTTCCTGTCTCGCCTCGCATTGGCGGCGATATCCGCCAGCTCGAAGAACTGCCGCCTGGCATGGGCCCAACAGTGTGCGGGCGTGATCCGCCCTGCGCGCGCGAAGCGTCATACAGCTCATTATAGCCGCTATAGGCGTCGGCCTGCAGGATGCCGGTGAAGCTTTGGAGATGCCGTGTGGGATGCTCTTGCCGTCGGTCGCGTGAGGCATAATAGAGGGCCGCTGGCGGCGCCCGGCCACCAAACGGCCGGTCGTCGCGGACATAGGTCCAGATATGCCCCTTCACGAGGATCGGCACCGTGGTGTCATCGCCGTGCAACTGCTCGGCGGCCAAGACGTGGCGCTCGATCAGCCCATAAAGCGGCTGCAGGGCCGTCGCGCAGGCGCCGACCTGGTCGGCCATTGTCGACAGGCTCAGATCGATCCGCTCCCGGGCGTAGCGCTCGCTCTGCCGGTTCAAGGGCTGATGCTGGCCGAACTTCTCGAACAGGATCATTGCCAGCAGGTTCGGCCCGGCAAAGCCGCGCGGCGTCACGTGGAAAGGCGCTGGCGGCTGGGTGATCGTCTCGCAGTCCCGGCACGAGAACTTCTCCCGCACGGTCTGGATCACCTTCCATGACCGGGGAACGACCTCCAGCGTCTCGGTGATGTCCTCGCCCAGCTTTGATAGCTTCGATGAGCCGCAGCAAGGGCAGCTCTCCGGTGCGGCGACCACGACCCGCTCGCGCAGCAAATGGTCGGGAACGGTTTGCGCGACGGCCGCTTGCGCTGGAAGGACCTGACGGCCTGTGTCTGAGCCGACGCCCTCTCGGGCCGCCAGCTCGTCTTCGGTTGCGGTTGCTTCCAACTCTTCGAGCTCAAGCTCCATCTGTTCCAGGAGACGTGCCTTGCGCTCCGAGCGGCTGCCATAAATCTGGCGACGCAGCTTCTCGATCTCGAGCTTGAGTAGCTGATCAGGGCCTCGGCCGCCTTCGCGTCGGCAGCTTCCGCTTTGGCGCTCGCCGCGACCGCTTCCGCTGAAGGCGCGCGGCGCGCTCCGCGAAGATCATCGCATGCGCGGCGGCCAGATCGGTGGGGAGAGATTCAGATGTGGTCACAACGATGATGGAATCACATCCATCACGATCCGCAAGCTCAAAGCCTCATCCTACCGATGTCGGCCGTCACGTCTCTTGTGGGCGCCGCCAGTCGATCCCGGACGAGAGATAACCGAGTTGCGCCGACGAGATCGTCACCACACCCTCGGCCGGGCTCGGCCAGATGAAGCGCCCCCGCTCCAGGCGCTTCGTGAACAGACAGGCGCCCTGGCCGTCATGCCAGATCACCTTCAAAAGATTGCCGCGACGACCGCGGAAGCAAAACAGGTGGCCGCCAAGCGGGTCGCGATGCAGGATCTCCTGAGCCTGCAACACCAGCGACCGAAAGCCCTTCCGCATGTCGGTATAGCCGGTCGCGAGCCATACCCGCACCCGGGCCGGCACGGGATCATCGTGGCCGTCCATCAGTCAGCGCCGCCACGACTGCGCTCAGCGTCGCCGCGTCAACCGCGCCCGTGATCCGCATCCGAGCCCCGGCCGTTAGAGGCACCAACGTCGATGACGGTGGAAACGTTCAACCCTCGTGCTGCGATCTTTTCCAGAGCACGTGCCGTTGATGGTCGCGAATGCTTGCTCCAGCCGCGCGACTTCATTGTGGAGGGTCGAGATCGCGGCATTGCGTTCATGAATGACTTCCAGCCGAGCAATCCGATCCGCTTCCGAAGCCGCTAACTCCCCTCGCAATCCGCCTGCTATCGTAGTAGCGAGGCGGAGCGCCCGCTCCACCTCGGACTCGGCCAGAAGATGCGCGGTCTCCATTACGGACAGACCGGAGCTCGACGCAGAGCTCTCCGTCTCGTCTTGCGATGCTAGATATCCCCGTTGCGAGTAGGGAAGTTCGCCGGCACCAGCCGCTGCCGCCCGGTCACTGCGTAGATTCCACCAGGTTTGAAATATTTGGCGATGCCGATCGGTTACAGACCCGCCGCCATCGACTACGCCGGCTTCTCGTGCCCACCGAAAGTCCTGGTCGTAACCAAGCTCGATGAGCATTTCCGCACCCACCATGTCGTTCACGGCCTGCATCTCTTGGACGCTCAGTTCGGTTCGCCATGCATGGACTGAACGATGGTCAACTGTTTTCTTGTCGAGGATCTTGCGGTCGCCAAAAATGCTGGATTTTAGATAATCGGTCGTTCCGATCGTCATCGTTGTGATGCCGGTCGGATCGTAGCCGAGAGCATTGATTATACGCTGGACTTCCTCACCGGGTTGCTCCACCAGCGACTCGTAGCGGACCATCTCCGTGTTTGGCCGATTGCGCCTCGCCGCAAGCACAGGAAGGCCAAGAACGAGATCAGCAAGATATGGCGCGCTCGCCGGGACGCAGGTTTCAGACAGAAGCGGAATACCCCACGTGGATTTTAGTGAGGCAGCAATAGCATACGGATTCCGCATCAGAACGATATGCAGGGCTTCAGGATAAAGCGAATCCAGAAAATCAACGGCCATCCAGTAGCGCTATGAGACATGGCGCAAATCCGATCACACGTCGATCGTTTATGGGCTTCATGGCAGCGTTGGCAGTGCGGGCATCCACCGTCACCGCAAATGCAGACGAAGTCGCTATTTCGGTGCACAAGGATCCGAACTGCGGCTGCTGCTCAGGCTGGGTGCAGCATCTGCGCGACGCCGGGTTCACGGTGCGGGTAGAGGAAACAGCGGATCTTGTTTCGGTCCGGACGCGACTCGGCGTTCCGCCGGAGTTGACGGCTTGTCACACGGCGGAAGTGAATGGTTACATCATCGAAGGCCACGTGCCCGCGGCAGCCATCCGGCGACTGCTTTCCGAGCGGACGCCCGTCAGGGGTCTCGCGGTGCCTGGTATGCCGATCGGATCGCCCGGCATGGAAGGGGGGCGGCCTCAGCCCTATGCCGTCATGTCGTTCGGAGCGGACGGGCCCAGGCCATTCACGCGCTTCGTAGGCAAAAAGGTGATCGGCTGATTCCCTCTTACCTAGCGCGCCGGTTCACGACCGAAAGCCGCCGCAGACCGGCGCAGCTCAACATCACTTGTCCTTGTCGTGTGGTGCGGTGTCGAGGAGGCCGGACCTCCAGTGTAGTGATGGCTCCCGGACGCGGGATCCTTGGAGACGCCTACGGTGGTCTCCTTCTTACCCATGTGATGAGGGACTTCGGTCTTCGGGCCGCCGCTATAGTGGTGACCTTTCTTTTCCTTATCCGTGCTCTGCGCCATCGCGGGCACAGCGAACGCGGCGGCGGCTACGACGGCAATCAGCGTTCTGGTGACCATGTCTGTTCTCCCGGTGCATGATGGCACAAGCGGCCGGCGGCAGAAAGGACTCATCCTAAGTGGCCGCCACCCACCATCAGGAGCTTGCCATGCGTGCTATGACCTTTGCCGCCGCACTACTCGTCACGACGCTCGGGCACGCCGCCTGGGCCCAATCGGCCGCGGAGCACGAAGGGCATCATCCGGACCAGAAGCGAGAGCAGGCCACGCCAAAGGCAGACCAGCGGGGGCCTGCCAGCTCTCTGAGCATTAATGGCGGCGGAATGATGGGCGGGAAGATGCCCATGATGGACATGGCGAAGATGATGGAGATGATGCGGCAGTCCGGCGACGGAATCGGAATGGAGACGATCGATCACATCGAGGGCCGGGTCGCGTTCCTGCGCACCGAACTCAAGATCACCGAGGCGCAGCAGCCCGCCTGCAACGCGTTCGCCGACGCGCTGCGGACCAACGCCAAAACGTTGGGAGAGATGCGCGGCTCGATGATGTCGCAGCAGGGCGCCGGCGCCGGTCCATTCGCATCAGTAGAGCAGTGACAAAATCAAGCAGCGTCTCAGTGACGATTCAAACGCGGACGACATTCAGCCCGTGCCAGCTTCCTCCAAATTATAGGAATATATTCCATAATGAAGGTTATGCGAATCAATAAAGATCATGAAAATCAATGGTTTACCGTCATCGAGTCCAGCCCGGCCGACTTTCCTTAGGAGGCGTTCGTTTGTCTTATTTAGCGTTCGTCTCGGAGCGCCCCGCATCTTGCTATCCGTCCGCCATGATTGCGACGTGAGGCACGACGAGATGGCGATGCCAATCCGTAACTCGCAGGTGTCTTCCATTCTTGGACCTTCGGCCATTCAAAGCTCCGGAATACGCGCGCGGCCCATAACATCTCGATTGGCGGCGCAAACCAGCGAGGACTGCCCGACCTTCATTCAGTTGTCGGAACCCGAAAAAGGCTTGGAGGATGTGAGGCGGCTCACATCACCGGGACGAATTAGAGCTTACTCCGTCTTGGCGGATACAACACCGGACGGAGATGTCGAATGAAACGCCTTATGCTTTCGCTCGTCACGGCCCTGCTCGTCATCGGGGCGGCGACCAGCGTGCTCAGACCGCATGCACTTCTTCACTCTGCACAGAGCGGCATGCCAAACATTCCAGAGCTGCAGACAGCCCAGGCGAGCACGCTGGCCGAGCAGGAGATCGAGGACCGGTCCGTTCTGTTTGCCAGAGGGCGCACGCAATAGCGCACACCTGACCGGCCCTCTTCAGCCGCTCCCCCTCATTCCGCCGCAGCGGTCACTGGTTGCGGCTTTTGATCGTTCGGCCCGGTTCGCCCACTCTGTTCGTCGAGCCAGAGGCTATGATGTTCGCGTGCCCAGTTGAGGTCGACCTCACCCGAACCCATGGCCTCGAAAGCCCCCTCCATCCCGATCGTGCCGATGTAGATATGCGCTATCATTGCGGCCACGAATAGCACGGCCACCACGGAGTGGATGATCTGGGCCATCTGCATGCCTTCAATGCCGCTGATGTAGAACGGGAACATCAGCTCGTATCCCGTCGCCGCAACGAGGCCGCCCCCGATTACGACGATCCAGTAAATCATCTTCTGGCCGGCGTTGAAGCGATAGGCCGGTGGATGATCATGGCCGACAATGCCCCCTCCCCGCTTGATCCAGGCGACGTCCACTTTGTTCGGGAGATTTCCCGCGATCCACATCAGGAAGATCAGGACGACGCCGACGGTGAACGGGAAACTCAGATAGTTGTGGGCATACTTCGCCCATTGTGACCATTCGGAGAACGCTTCAAAACCGATCAACGGCAATAACAACGGCCGCCCGAAGGTGATGTTCAGACCCGAGATGGCGAGGATGATGAAGCAGGTCGCCGTCATCCAATGCACGAAGCGCTCAAACAGCGTGAAGCGCACGATGGTGCGCCCCGACCGCCCGCTTTCAAGCCGCACCATGCCACGGGTGAGATAGAAGATCACGAGCAAAGCCAGCATGCCGATAATCGCGACGCCGCCGATCCAGCGCAGCGTGACATTGCGAAACTCCCGCCATTCGCGTCCCTGTGGCTGCTCAAGCACGCCCGATCTCTGATCCGGAATGCTGACACGGCCCTGGATTCGGTTCAGCTCCTGCAGCAACTGCTGCTCCTTGACGGAGCTTGCGGTCGGGTTGACCTGCTGGGTGCTCGCTGGAGCCGCCATGATCACCAGAAGCAGCGCGCATGCGCCAAATGCCAGGCGAATGAGTCTTCCAAATGACGCCATCTGCGCCTCCCGGTATCGCGTCCTTGACTGTCGTCCGCGTCAGGACTCGATCGTCTCGCGATACGCGGTCTTCCAGCCCCACGCGCCGGAGCCGTAGCCGCGCTTCATCACGCGTTCCTTGTAGATCTGGGCGATGATCTCCCCGTCGCCGGCGAGCAATGACTTCGTCGAACACATTTCGGCACACAGCGGCAACTTGCCCTCCGCCAGCCGGTTCGCGCCGTACTTCTCGTATTCCTCCTTGCTGCCATCGGCCTCGGGCCCGCCGGCGCAGTAGGTGCATTTGTCCATCTTGCCGCGTGAGCCGAAGTTCCCGACCTTGGGATATTGCGGCGCGCCGAACGGACAGGCGTAGAAGCAATAGCCGCAGCCGATGCAGAGGTCCTTGGAGTGCAGCACCACGCCATCTGCGGTGGTGTAGAAACAGTTCACGGGGCACACGGCTGCGCAGGGCGCGTCGGTGCAGTGCATACAGGCCATCGAGATCGAACGCTCGCCTGGCTTGCCATCATTTATGGTGACCACGCGGCGCCGGTTGATACCCCAAGGCACCTCATGCTCGTTCTTGCAGGCGGTGACGCAGGCATTGCACTCGATGCAACGGTCGGCGTCGCAGAGGAATTTCATACGGGCCATCGTCGTTGCTCCTTATGCCGCCGCGATCTGACAAAGAGTGACCTTCGGTTCCTGCATGCCCGTCGCGGGATCATATCCGTAGGTCGTGATGGTGTTCGCGCTTTCGCCGAGAACGATCGGATCGGTCCCCTTCGGATAGGCGCTGCGAAGATCCTTCCCTGCCAGCCAGCCGCCGAAATGGAAGGGCATCCAGGCGACGCCCTTGCCGACACGCTCGGTGACGAGCGCTTTCATCCTCGCTCTGGAATTGTTCTCTGCACCGGTGACCCAGACCCAGCCGCCATCCTTGACGCCGCGATCAGCAGCATCGGCCGGGTTGATTTCGATGAACATGTCCTGCTGTAGTTCGGCAAGCCACGGATTGGTACGCGTCTCCTCCCCACCTCCCTCATACTCGACCAGACGGCCCGACGAGAGGATGAGCGGGAACTGCTTGGCAATCCCCTTCTCCACAGCAGCCTTCTGCACCGAGAAGCCGATGTTGGGCATGCGAAACTGCTTGGCATCGGGCGTCGTCGGATATTTCTCGACAAGATCGACACGTGGCGTGTAGATCGGCTCACGATGGACCGGAATCGGATCGGGAAGGCCGAAGGCGTTCATGCGTGCCTTGCCGTTGCCGTACGGCACGCAGCCGTGTTTGAGCGCGACCCGCTGGATGCCCCCTGAGAGATCGAGCGACCAGGACACCGAATCCGGATTGGTCGGATTGATCTTCATGATCGTGGCCAGGTCCGCTTCGGTGAGATCCGTGTCCCAGCCAAGCTTCTTCAGGCTCGCCAGCGTGAATTCGGGATAGCCGTCCTGGATCTCGGAATCCTTAGAGTACGATTTGTCGGCCAGCAGGCTGACCTTGCGCGTGGACCCGTCTGGCAGCTTCTCCTCGCGTTCGATACCGAAGCGCGGCCGGAACGTGCCGCCGCCATCCATCACCGCGAGATTGGTGTTGTAGAGCAGCGGCGTGCCCGGATGCCGGACGTCCGGTGAGCCCCAGCACGGCCACGGCAGGCCATAATAATCACCGCCGACCTCGGGATCGTCCTTTGGGGCACGCATCGTCAGCATGTCGAACTTCGCCTGGTTCTTCATGTGCGCCTTGAGCCGCTCAGGCGATTGCCCGCAATAGCCGGTCGACCAGCTGCCGCGATTCATTTCGCGCAGCACATCCTCTGCTTCAGGCAGATTGTTCTCGACCTTGATCTTCTTGAACATCTGGTCTGCGAATCCAAGTTTCTTGGCCACAAGATAAATGACCTCGAGATCGTCCTTGGATTCGAAGATCGGTTTGACGATCTGCTCGCCCCATTGCAGCGAGCGGTTCGAGGCAACGCGCGATCCCTTGCACTCGAATTGCGTGGCCACGGGGAGAATGTAGACGCCATCCTTGCGGCCGGCCTCGACCGCCAATGACGCCCACGTCGTGGGATGCGGGTCGGCAATGACAAGCAGGTCTAGCGCCTTCAGGCCGTTGAGAGACTCCGGAATGCGCGTGATGCTGTTGCTGGCGTGCCCCTGAACGAACACTGCCCGTACGTTGTCCTTCTGAGCGACCTGATCTTTCGGCAGCGTCACCGCCTCGAACCAGCGAGTCAGCGGAATGCCGGGAGTCTCCATGATCTGCTTGGAATCGAAGCGCGACTTCAAGAACTCGTAATCAACGTCCCAAACCCGCGACCAGTGCTTCCACGCACCTTCGGCGAGACCGTAGTAGAACGGCAACGTCACGATATCGAGCCCGACATCAGTCGCGCCCTGCACATTGTCGTGGCCGCGGAAGATGTTGGCACCCATGCCGGGCCCGCCCACATTGCCGGTCAACAGCAGCAGGATGCAGCTCGCCCTCACATTGGCGGTGCCGACGGTCTTCTGAGTCTGGCCCATGGCCCAGATCAACGTCGACGGCTTCTCGGTGGCGAACATCTTCGCGACCCGCTTGAGCTGTTCGCCGGGGATGCCGGCGACGCGCTCGACCTCTTCCGGATTCCATTTCTCCACCTCCTTGCGGAGATCGTCGAACCCGTAGACACGCTGCCTGATGAACTCCTTGTCCTCCCAGCCGTTCTGGAGAATGTGCCACATCATGCCGTAGAGCACTGGAATGTCTGTGCCCGGACGCATCCGCACATATTCCGTGGCGTGCGCTGCGGTGCGCGTCATGCGTGGGTCGATGACGATGAAGTTGGCCTTTTGCAGCTCCTTGCCTTCGAGCAGATGCTGCAACGAAACCGGATGCGCCTCGGCCGGATTGCCGCCCATGATCATCTGAGTCTTGGCATTGCGAATATCGTTGTAGCTATTGGTCATCGCGCCGTAGCCCCAGGTATTGGCGACGCCGGTGACGGTGGTCGAATGGCAGATGCGTGCCTGATGGTCGGTGTTGTTGGTGCCCCAGAACGCCCCGAGCTTGCGGAACAAATATGCGCCCTCATTGGTCATTTTGGCCGAGCCGAGCCAATATACGGAATCGGGCCCCGATTTTTCGCGAACTTCGATGATCTTGTCGCCGATCTCGTTGATCGCAGTCTCCCAGGAGACGCGCGTCCATTGCCCGTTTAGGAGCTTCATCGGATAGCGCAAACGCCGCTCGCTGTGCACCAGCTCGCGTACGGAAGCTCCCTTCGCGCAATGAGATCCTCGATTGATGGGGGAATCCCAGCTCGGCTCCTGGCCGATCCAGACCCCGTTCAACACCTCCGCGGTCACGGTGCATCCGACCGAACAATGCGTACAGATGCTCTTCTTGACGGTGGCCCCAGCGGTCAGCGGACCCGCCACGGCCGCTTCCGCCTTGCGCACGCCGGAAATCGGCATGGTCCCGAGTGCCGCGAGCGCGCCACCCGCAACACCGGACCGGCGCAGGAAGGTGCGGCGATCGAGACCGCCGGTCTGCCTTGCCATGGTGTCCGCGACCGAGCCGCGGCGGCCGGATCCGGAATGCTCTTGTGTTCGCTTGATAAGCACGGGCAGCCTCCCTTAGGCGGGATAGCGATTGACGCGGTAATAGGCCTTCACGTGATCGGATTCCTTGTAGCGCGCCTTACGCTTCTCATCGTTATTCTCGCTGTCGGCCTGCGCGGAGCCGACGAGTGGCGTCGCCAGCGTGGCGCCAGCGCCTACCGTGCCGATGCCAACTTTGCGGAGGAAGTCGCGCCGTCCGACGATCGCTTTCTTTTCATCGCTCATCGCATCTCTCCCGGACCAGCCTGCGCATGGTCAGTTCGCGAACGAAAATCCTTGCCTCTCGATCTCAATAAACAGGCGGCCGAATGTGCCGACCGCGCGGTAAAACCTTGCGCTCGCGGCCCGCTCCATGTCGGCAAACAGACGCCCCATCCAGGACGAGACGTGCTTCTCGAACAACGCACGCTGCGCAACGAACGGCGCTTCCAAGCGGCCATCAGCCATTCCGGCCATGATTTTGCAGAGGATGGCGGCATGATCCTCGGGTTCGAAATTACACTCGGCGCCCATTATGCCGAGTGCCGCAAGATCAGTCCGCAAGCGTGACAGCGGCCGTTCGTTGAGAAAGCCGGTCAAATAGTAGGAGGCGTAGGGCAGCAACTCGCCGCGGCCGAGACCAACAAAAAGATCGAAATATTCGCGTTCGACCTGAGCTGCGGTCGTGTGCGAAGCGGCATCCGCCAAGCCGGCGTGAACCTGACCGAGTGGCGTGCCGTCTCCACTCAAGCCCGTAAGCCGATCGAGCAAGCTCTTGGATGGCGCAGCCGCAAGCAAGGCGGCAAGAAGGGCATATTCCTGCGCTCGCGCGACATCGATCGGATCGATGCTGTCTTGCAATCTCGTGGGTTCGTCATTGTGATCAGGATAGAGATCAGGCCGCAGTTCGGCCCGGGGAACACCTGTTGCAGCTTCCACCGCAATCACCCGCTGAGCGGGTATCTTGCTCCAGTTCGAAACCGAGGGCTGGCTGATGCGGATTTTGCGCGCAAGCTGGGCCACGCCGCCTGCGGCGTCAATGGCGCGATCAAGCCCGGCGTCACGCACATGGACCTCCGTTGCCTGAGACCCTCTAGTGACCAATTTTACTTGCGCAACAAAGTGCTAGCAAAGCCTAGACCTGGTTCCGGAGGCGGTCAATCGCCGCTCAATAGGTTGAGCCTATAGCCTTTGGTAGAACACTATTCAGGCAGGGCACCGCCATGTACGCGGCGCGGAGGAGTATCAGGCTCCGTTGCCCGTTGCGATGCAACGGGAGCCGCGATCGTCGGGATGGCTTCGCCAGGCGTCTCGGTAAGCACCGCCGAGTGCACAATATCCCCATTCGGAACGTCCGAGGCCCCCTGCAATTGCGTCGGCGTGTCCGGCTGTGCCTCTGCGGCGTCACGCAGACCCCCGACGATTCGGTCGACCCAGGCTGCCAGCTCCGTCTGGGAGCAATCGAGCGGTCCGAAGCCCGGCATAGCATTCGGATCGTTGAAGTCCCAGGCATTCTCGGCGAGCCCCACGAAATCGCGGATCGCCGGGTCGGCCGTCCAGGCGCGGCGAAGAGCCGCTTGCATCAATTCCGGCGGAATACCTTTGCGCAGGAACGCGGTGATGTCGGTCCCCGCCGCGATCGCGTCGATCGATGGCAAGCTGCCGAGATCCAGGTCCGGTTCGGCCTCAGCCGCGGGGGATGGCACCCCGGCTTCACCCGCGGGCCTGGCTCTCTCCGCCGGCGGAGCATTCGATTTTGACTCGCGCTTGCGGCGTGACCAGCGTGCGAGAAACTCTTCCTCGGTCATTCTTGCCCGCCTTCGTGCTGCTGACGCGCCAAAGCCTCGGGATCGGCGCGCCGTCGCTCGCGTTTGACGAACTCTCTCTCGACGTGGTGTTCGGCGATGAAGCTTTCAATCACCTCGCGCACTAGCTCAGGCATCGGTACGGCTTCAACCAGATTGTCAGCGGCTTCGGTAAACCCCTCTCCTTCCGCGGGATCAGCGGTCGCGGCGGCGATCGCATAAGGCCAGGCTCCCTCGGATGGGCTCAAGACCACCCAGAGGCTCGGTGTGCCGGAGGCAACATTGTCGCAATAGCGCCCGGTTTCCGATACGTACAGGTCAACCGATGCGCTGCCGGCATAGAACCAGGTCGTGCCGCCCTGTTCGCGCAAGATTGTCCAGGCCTCCGCGTCCAGTTTGTCAGGCAACACGGCAGTGCTCCGCCAGATGAAATCGGCCCAGGGCGAATCCGCCTCGCGCCGTTCGACGATGATGCCGACAGGGATACGCTGGAGTGGCAGGGCAGCGCTCATGAGATGGCTTCCAGGCGCCTGATCGGGAGTCCCCTCAACAGGTTCTGCGGTTTCATGCGGAGCTTCTGATCGGCTGTCATAGCCAGGATCAGATAGACCGGTTCACCCCGCAAGGTCTCTATGGCGAGCTGAGGATCCGCAAAGGTCAAGCGAAACAACGAAAGAACTCGCTCCGCGCTGGGTCCGTCCAGCTCCTCGTCGTGCCAAAGCCGATCGCCCATCTTGGTGGCGTCAGCGTCCAACCCGACATACCAGGCCAGCTTTACCTCGCGCACTTCCGTCAGCGGTTCAATAGCAACATCGATCCCGAGCAGATGGGAGACCCAGCGGGTCATTGCCTGTGCCAGCGCGCGAGGGCCTCGCCCGCCTGCGGTGAAATCGAAGGCCATATCGAACTGGTCACTGCGTTTCCAATAGCTCTCGGTATTTTCGTCGCTTAACACATCGAGCTGGGCGTCAGCCTTGGTGCCCAGCATCGAGATCAGCGACAAGATAGGGGTCGGGCTACGACCGCCGACAACCTCCTCATCGCCAAGCAGCAAGGCCTGTTCATGTGGAAGGATCCGTTGCGGTCGGAAGAACAGCTCGGCGGCGCGCAGCACCAACACATCCTCGTTGCCGTCGAGCGCATTGCGCAAAATCACATGCACGAGCTGATTGACGAACAGCGGCGGCAGGTCGTTTGACGACGAACGCAGGACCGCGAGATACGCAGCTTCGAGCGTCGGGTGCCGCAACATGAGATCGCGAAATGCCACCACGAAGCGCCAGTTCTCCCGCGCGTCCTCATCGGCGATCGCAGCGAGCTCTTCGGCTGCGACCGCTCGGCGCGGATCAGCAAGCATCTCACGGTGCAGTCTTCGTTCGACCGCGCACGCGTCCTTCGGCGGCATCAACTCGGGACGGGCAAAATAAGCCTTCAAGAATTCGTCGGTGACACGAAGCCTGCCGCTCTCGTCGCGATCGAGCAGATGATGGCCGCATGCGATCCAGAAATCACTCATCGGAGGAGCGACTCCTGGATCCCATCAGAATAGTTAAGATCGCTGTCGGATTTGACATCATCCTCGATTTCCATGAACGAAAACGCCTTGCCGTGCCGCTGCCCTTCCCTCAGTTTCAGCTTGCGGAAGCCCTCACGGACTTCGCCATCGCCCGACGAACGGTGGACCGCAATGAGCGAGCTGATCGGGTGCGTGCAAAGGGACTGCGCAAAGGAGACTTCCTCTTCTGCAGCGGTCCTGGCAATTGCCATGTCCGGTGCGCCGAACCGATCAACGAGTTGCCTCGCAAGGAGTTCGATCAGCACCTGGCAATCGTCCTCGGTCGCCGGAGCGATCTGCGCCAGCGTCGACCATCCCCAGGACTGCACACCGAGAAAGCCGCCGCGGAAGGCGGCGCGTGCCTTGCCGCTCAGCTTCGCCGGATCCTGGTCGCAGAAGCGGAACGCGCCGGAGACAGCCCATTCGCCTGGCGTTGCCGGCACCTCGAACACGAAGGTGTCGGAGGGATCCAGCGCGACTGTGCGTAGAAGTTTGACGGTCTTTTTCAACGCTTCGGTCCTCCAAGCGTCGGATCGAGCCAGGATGGCGAGGCCAAGGCATTCACGAGGTCTGCCCGCTCGGTCTTATCACCACCTATGCGGCGCGTGAGCAGATCGCCGCAATCATCGATGCGTCGAACAGTTTGCCGCTCGCGAGGGATGCGGCTGAGATATTCGCGCGCGACGCTGTCAAATCCATCGACCTGCCAACTGTCGATCGCCCGCATCAGGTGCCGCGCAAAGCTCTCTGTCATCTGTACTGCGCCGGCCTCGCCGAACCCTTCCTCATCGAGGGCGGAGGCAAGCGGGCGAACACCGGGATCATGATCATTGATCATGACTGTTCGAATCATGGCCCCGAATACGAGCCAATCGGGCGGCTCATCCTCGTCCGCGGATGCAGGCCAGCCAAGCCGTCCCCCTCCGACGAGTCCCCCGTCAATCCTCACCGCATCGGGCCAACCGATCGCAACTTCCATGGCCGGCGGCGCATTGGCGCGCAGGGCATCGGTCAGGGCAACCATGCCGGCGTAAAAGGCGCGGCGTGTGGTGGTCAGCGGCTCCGTCGGCTCCAGCACCACCGCGAACTCGGCGACGTCGAACCGCCCTACATAGACCAGCGTGCCGGCACCGCTTTCGGGTGCAATGCAGCATGCATGGGCGAACGCGTCTCCGCTCTCGCGCAACCGGACCAAGGCAAAGGGCGGCGGCAATTGGATCTGTTCCGCCGTGGAAGCGAGGCTGGTTGGGATCGACCGCAGGCCTTCCTCCAATTTCTCCTTTTACCCGATTGACAATATCTATACGAAGCGAAGGATCGGAGCGAGCCCGTCATTCGTCGCCTTCTCGGAGGGATGAACCTGGAGCAGCCAGCGAAGACCATCCTGATTTGCTCGTGTGAAGACACGATGCGGCTTGACGTGGCCGCGATCAAGCGCGGATGCAGCAATGGCGACATCAGGAGTTTTCGTCACCTGTGCGGCGCCGAGCTCGACCACTTTCGCGCATGCGCAAAGGCAGAGAGCCCTCTGACCGTTGCCTGCACATATCAGCAATCCTTGTTTGCGGAGCAAGCCGCCGATCGTTCCGCGCCGATTGCTTTCGTGAACATTCGCGAGACGGCAGGCTGGTCGACCGAAGGCACGCATGCGGGCCCCAAAATGGCAGCGCTGCTCGCAGCCAGCGCCGTGCAGGCGCCCGATTATCCACTTGTCACGCTTGCCAGCGACGGCGTCATCCTGATCTATGGCCGGGACGAGGCGGCGATCGAAGCCGGGCTGCTGCTTTCGGATCACCTCGATGTGACGGTGATGCTGAGGGAGCCGGGCGAGATCATCTCGCCTGTGGCGACGTCCTTCCCGGTCGTTAAAGGAACCATCCGTAACGCCAGAGGACATTTTGGTGCTTTTGAGCTCACCATCGATGACTACGCTCGCCCGCACCCCTCCTCGCGCGATCACTACGTCTTTGAAACTCCACGCAACGGCGCCACCTCGCGTTGCGACATCGTCCTTGACCTATCGGGAGAGAGGCCGCTGTTCCAGACGCATGATCTGCGCGACGGTTACTTGCGGGCCGATCCCAGGGAGCCAGGCGCCATGCTCCGCGCCGTCCTGAGCGCGCGCGATCTCGTCGGGCGTTTTGACAAGCCTAGATATGTCGAGTTCACGCCCGATCTTTGCGCCCATTCACGCTCGAATCTGACCGGCTGCCATCGCTGTCTCGATCTATGCCCGACGAATGCGATCACGCCCGCCGGCAATCATGTGGCCATCGCCCCCGAAATTTGCGCTGGCTGCGGCCAATGTGCCGCCGCCTGTCCGACGGGCGCCGCGTCCTACGCGTTGCCGCCCGCCGATACCCAACTTCAGACCATCCGCGCCATGCTGCTCGCCTATCGTCAGGCGGGTGGACCGAACCCCGTCCTGTTGCTGCACGACCGCCAACACGGCACGCCGTTGATCGACGCGCTGGCGCGGCATGGGGATGGCCTGCCTGCCCAAGTTATCCCTCTCGCAGTTAATGAGGTGACGCAGGTTGGGCTTGAGGCTGTCATCGGTGCCTTTGCCTACGGAGCGGCCGCGTTCCGGTTTTTGCTCCGCGGCAAGCCACGGCATGACGTGGCTGGACTGACCCAAACGATCGACATGGCAGAGACCATCCTTGCGGGCCTCGGATTTGAAGAGCGCCGGGTGACTGCGATCGAAACTGACGATCCGGATTCAATGCTGGAGCAACTGAGGAGCATCGAGCGGCTTGCTGCGGTGAACACGCCTGCGACCTTCAAGACCGTGGGCAAGCGGCGCGACCTGCTTCGCTTCGCGTTGAGCGAACTGCATCGGCTCGCACCGAAGCCGGTCGACGTCATTGCCTTGCCTCAGGGCGCTCCGATTGGCGCGGTGAGTGTTGATACCGATGGATGCACGCTGTGCCTGTCCTGCGTTTCCGTTTGCCCGACGGGCGCGCTCCGCGACGATCCCGACCGTCCAGTGCTCAAATTCGTCGAGGATGCCTGCGTGCAATGCGGTCTCTGCCAGAGCACCTGTCCCGAGAAGGTCATCACGCTGAAGCCCCAGATCAATTTCCGCGCAGGCCGCGCGCCGGCGATTGTGATCAAGGAGGAAGAGCCTGCCCTTTGCATCCGCTGCGGCGCGCCGTTCGGCGTCAAGAGCACGATCGACCGCATAGCGGCCAAGCTTGAGGGCCGGCATTGGATGTATCCGGCCGGCACCAAGCGCCTCGACGCGGTCAGGATGTGCGCGGATTGCCGTGTGATCGTGATGAGCGAACAGCGGTTCGATCCGTTTGAGGGCGTGCCCGAACGCGCGCCGCCCCGAACCACCGAGGATTATTTGCGCCGGCCGGACAGCAAGACGTAGGCGCGACGTCCCTCGTCCAGGTTAGGGCCTCGCCTATTGCGAGGTCGCCCGGGCCAGGAAGTCGGTCAACGCCCGGCGGTCTTCGGCCGATCCGATGCGCTGTTCCGGCATCTTCGTTCCCGGCGTGTAGGCGTTGGGCCCGACTTCAAACAGCTTTGCGACGGTCTCGGGGCTCCAGACGATATCCATCGTCTTGAGCGCCTCGGAAAACCGATAGCCCGAGAGCGAGGCGATTTTCCGTCCGAACAATCCGGCAAGCGTTGGCCCTGCACGTTGCGGCTCCTTGTCCGACAGCGTGTGGCAGGCAACGCAAGCGCGAAAAACATCGGCACCGTGATCGCCCGCATAAGCGGCCAGCGGATCCGCTGATGTCCCGAACAGATTCGAGCCGACCGGCTCACCGGTATGCACGTTCCAGCGCCGGATCTTTCCGTCCGCACCTCCGGTCACGAGCGTTGCCGCATCATGCAGGAACACGACGGACCAGAAGGGGAAACCCGGTCCCACAAGTGTCCGCAACACACTCCGCGACTTGCGTTGCACAATGGCAACCGTGCCGTCGATGCCTGCGGCGGCGATCAGCATCCCATCATCGGAAAGCGCCAAAGCGACGATCGGTGCCAAGCCCGCGGCCACCTGGCCCTCCAGCTCTCCGTCCCTAGTCAGCATGCGCAGCTTGCCGTCAGCCCCTGCCGCGATGATCTCCCCATCGGGCGCGATGGCGACGGCGTTCAATGGCGCTGGCAATTCCACCGTCTCAGGCCGGCCCTCGGGCAAGCGCCAGATGCGCAACGCACGATCATAGCCGACGCTAACGAGCGACATGCCGTCTGGAGCGAACGCCACACCGTTCACATTCTGCGCGTGACCTTCGAACATCCGGGCGGCGCCATCAGCCAACGACCAAAGGCGCACGCTATGGTCCCAAGAGGCCGAGGCGAGGCTCGATCCGTCCGACGCCACGGCGATTGCCACGACGGGAGCAGTATGCCCCTCGAGGACTTGATCAGGCTGTTGGCGGCCGGCCGTCCATACCGCCAGCCGGGCGTCGGACCCCGCGGTGACCATGCGGCCGTCCTGCAGGAAAGCAACGGCGTTAACGGCATCCGCATGATACCTTAGCACCTCGCCCGCCGCGTTGGTCTTAAGCGACCAGCGGATGACGGACGTGTCGAAGCTGCCCGACAACAGGCTGTCGCCATCAGCCGAAACGGCGAGCGCACGGACGGGGCCGCCGTGACCCGCAAGCTGCGCGTGCGCCGCTGACCCAGCAACAATCTCCAGGAGGGTTGCGGCAACCCGGGCGCACGAAGCCCATCGCATCAATCATTGCCAGCCATGGTCACTCTATGCCGTCAAGAATGCCCGAAATAAAGTGTCCGCGGCACCGCGCTTACTTCTCCGGCGCCACGACTTTCTTGGACGAGCCCTCGGGCGCCGCCTGCATCCCGGGCGGGCTCTGGCCCTGCGGACTCTCGGCGGGCGCGCCGCCCGAACCCGTATTAACCGGGCCGGTCCAGCCCTGTGGCTGCGGCTGGCCCTTCTCTTCGGGAACCGTCTGTGGCGCAGGCGCCCCTGTCTGATGGGATTGGGCGAGCGCACTATCGAAGGCCACGACCGCTGCCAGGCATAGTATGGATGTCAGTGCCTTCACGGCCGGATCCTCCTCTGGGGCGCAAGCTTCAACGAGGAAGGATCGGTATCCGTTCCTCGACGCGCACTGCGTCAGTTCGTCCACCGCCCGCAATCGTCCCTTGAATCGCGGCAGCGCGAGTCCTAGCCTTGGTTTTTGCTCGTCATGTCAAGGAAGAAGGCATGTTGGGGCAATCGAGGCCATTGCTGCGGATGATCTCATGGCTACGCGCCATGCGCGTGTTCTTGATCGCTCCAGAGCCAGCTATCCGAGAAGCCTCGCCTCTGCTCGCTTTTACGGTTGTCGTGCTCATGCTGCTCCTCGTCATATTGGAAGTGGACTTGCATAGCGCCGACCTTCAATCGCTGGGGTTGATGAGCGATGCATTTTCGAGCGACCCAGTTTTTAAGAGCCCTTAGCACCGGCGGGAGCTGCCGGCGAACTTGAGATCGTTCGTCAGAGTAGCTCGCAGGAAGCGACATCGTAGGATAGTGCGGCTTGCAAGTGATGGAGTTTGCATATGAAGGCTTTTCTGCTCGGTTGCGCTGCAGCCGTTGTCATCGCAATTGCAGCAATGGCGCTCTTGGATCAGGTGCAGGAGCCCGTTGCCCAGGCGTTTTCTACAATCAGTGTCCGTCTGTAAGGCTGCCCGTCAAAAAAGGCCCGTGGCGGCCGCTTGATGCTCGGTTACGATCTCCATCAGATGGGGCGAGCGCTTGCATGAAATCGCTACAAGGTGACGGGCTGTCGGAGCATTGACGGCCCGCCAAGGGCGGAGCGCGATCAGGCACACCAAGAGCGGCCCTTCTCCCTTCTTGGTCAACTGCGACGTCCAGCAACATGGGAAGCTCCTCGTCGAAGCCGCTGGCTTGCGGCGTGTCACTCTATCTGCGAGCGGCACACCAACGGGGTCGCTTTGATCGCATCCAGTGCGGCGTTGCTCTGACCTGTTAACGTTGTTGACGGTAGTCCCCCGGAGTTGCATCCACGTCAACGTCAGGACAATTGCCACCTTGCATTCGTATCTACATCAGAATTGGAGATGATCATGCGCAGAGTAGCATTGGTGATTGCATTCGTGGTTTCGTTGACCGCTCCAGCATCGGCTCAGAAGGCCGAAATTGAAGCGATCAACGCGAAATGGATTAAAATGTTCAACAAGGGCGACTTCTCTGGGATTGGGTCACTCTACAGCACGGATGCGACCGCAATCCCGCCCGGCTCTGCGATGGTGCAGGGCAGAGCCGGCATCGAGACAATGTGGAAAGGCATGGCCGAGCAAGTTGGCGATCCGAAGCTTAACACCATTGACGCTAAGCCGCTTGGCCCTACCGCGGCACGCGAGATCGGCACCTTTGTGCTGAAGACCAAGGGACCGACACCGCAGGAAGTGACTGGAAAATATGTCGTGGTTTGGGAAAAGGTCGGAAATGATTGGAAGCTCGCCACTGATATCTGGAACGAGGGCAAGTAGCATCGTTCGCAGGTCTGCTTCGCGTCAAACGATTCCGATCCTCAAGGCTGTTTCATTGGCATGAAAGGGCGGGTTCTGCAGGCTTGCTCCTGATGGTTTTTCTGGATCTCCCGGTGCACACATCATGCGCACGCCGCCCTCAAAGCAGTTGAAAAACTTAATGCCCGGCTCCAATCATCATGGGAAAGCTTGAGCTGACTTAGAGAAGCGTCGGCGAACAAGGTCACATCAAATCGCGCACGTTCGAGGCAATGAAAGTCACGCTCGCACTCTACGAGAGCCTAAGCTTGGCGGGCGTGCCAGAAGGCAAATAGGGTTTGTACAGGCGAGCGGCTAAGTAGTTCTAGGAAATCAGGAGAATTCCTAGCAGGCGGTGGCCCAGCGGGACAAGTTGCCTACTAAGGTCAACAGTGTCGAATTGCGCGCCGCCGTCATGTCCGGTCTCGCCTCAACTCCCGACACGACCGACACCATCACGATCTGCGCCTTTCGCGAGGCGCGTGGTCGTTTGCCGAAATGCTTGTATGAGCCATGCGCCAAAGAGAAACGCCCCTCTCGATTAAACCGGTCATGAAGAGGACCATGTTGGCTTTCGGCCGCTGAGACCACCGCGCCCACTGCGATGACCCCTCGCCGGATCATTTCAATCACTGACCGACCTCGCTGCTGATAATTTCGCCGAAGAGCTCCCAACGCTCACCCTTAAATTTCCTGAGCTGAAACTGCTTAATCGGAGCGAAGTCAACCGCACTTGTCTTAATCGTGACGCCGGGCAAGAGTCCTTCCAGCAGTAGATCATCGATAGTAGCTGCATGCTTCATAACATTCGCGCGGGTGAGATCGTCGCCGCATTGTTTGAGAACGTCGACCGCTGTTTGCGCCACGCTGTAACCGAACAATACAAACTGGTCCTCGCGATTGCCCTCTCGGAAATACTTCGTAAGGAACGCATCAAAATTCTTGATACCTGCGTCTTCTTTCCACTGCGGGTCAGTGGCATCCTTCTGATAAGAAGCGGATACGATGCCCTGGCTGTTTTCTATTCCAGCGGGCTTCATCACGGCTGCGGTTGATGCAGCGGTACCACTTATAATGAACAGTGGCTTCCAGCCCAATTCGGCTGCTTTTTTTATCGCCTGCGCTGTGAACTTTGGTGTCGCGAAGCTGACAAAAATGTCGGCACCGCCCGACTTGAGAGCAACGACTCGGGAATCGATCGTAGGATTGCTGGTTTCGTAGCTCTCCTCTCCCACAATCATCGAAGCCGCTTTCGCGCCCAGGCCGTCCGTTAAGCCTTTGAAATAGTCTCTTCCTAGGTCGTCGTTCTGATAGAGGATGCCAATCTTTCCGTGGGGCCTCTCCTTCAAAATGTACCCAGCATAGATGCGAGCTTCGCTTTGGTAATTAGGTTGCCAGCCGATCGTCCAAGGAAACTGCTTTGGATCGTTCCATTTTGTCGCACCGCTTGCGACGAAGAGCTGAGGCACCTTCTTCTCGTTCATATACTTCTGGATCGCCGAGTTAGACGGCGTGCCGAGAGCGCCGAGGATGAATAGCACTCCATCGCTCTCGACGAGTTTACGCGCTTGTTCAACCGCCTTTGGCGGGCTGTAGCCATCATCATATGAGATGAAATTAATCTTGCGTCCGTTGATGCCGCCTTCCGCATTAATCTTTTTAAAATACGCGCTCTCTGTCTTGCCGATTACGCCGTAAGCGGAAGCTGGTCCGCTGTAGGGCATGATGTTTCCGATTTTGATTTCGGTATCCGTCGCACCAGTGTCGTAGTTCTTCTGCGCAGTTGCGCCGGTACCGGTAATATCAAGCAATATAATAGCGGTTGAGAGCGCCGCCAATCGTCGCGCGACGAAGGACATTTCGTTTCTGCCCATGAAACCAACGAATGTGTCTGGAAACCTCTATAAGGTCCCTTGAGATCTAAGCACCGTCGTCACTTCTTGTCGATGTCAGTGTGGACGTTCTGAATGATCGAAATAGTCAATGTGGCTGTCTGTATTGGGCTCGTATCTGCGCCTTGTCACGAACTCGGCCATCACCTTTAGCACCGACGGATCCTGACAGTCGGGTTCGTTTCGGATCACAAGCTACAATCGTGCAACTGCCCGCTGTAGGTCTGCTAAGGGTCGATTTTGTTGCAAAAGTCGGCTGCAATGGATTTGGCCGTTGGGCCTTTCGTTAAGCCGCGCTCTGAAGCGCTGGCCCTACGCATTTTACGCAACTTCGACGCTACGCTACGCAATGCGCAGAGCCTGAGCCGGGGGCGGTCGTGCGACCAGCGATGCAAACCGCCTCAGATTCTGGGCGATGGCGGCTAGAACAAATTCATCCTGGGCACCTTGCGGGCCGCGCAATCGGAGCCGACCAAGCTTCAGGATGCGCTTCAAGTATGCGAACCTCATCTCGATCTTCTTGCGCTGACGCCGAGAGAGCTCGAAGCCCTCGGTGCCTGCGAACGACCGGGCAACGTCTCGGGCATGCTCATGGATATCGCGCGGGATCTTGCGTGATGGTTCCTTTGGGCAGCACTGCGGTTTGAGCGGGCATACATCGCAGTCGAGCTTGCTTGCACGATACAGAAGGGTCTTGCCCTCGTGCACGGTACCGCTCGTCCCCAGCCGCTTACCACCCGGGCAGTGGTAAATGTCCCCGGTCGGATCATATCGAAAGTCGCTCCGCGAGAAGGTGCCATCATCCCGCTTCGACTTATCGAACACAGGGATATGCGGCGCGATGCCCTTCTCCTCGACCAGCCAGTTCAGCATCGGAGCCGCTCCGTAAGCGGTATCCCCGACAAGTCGCTCTGGCTTGAGACCGAAGCGCTCCTCCGTGCATCCGTTTTCCGCGCAAGCCGTTGATCGTTGGCCGTCAGCCTGAGCAGATCGAGCAACCTATGATTCGCCATGGGTCGCGCTGGCCGACTATCTGACGGGCGAACGACGCGGCGGCGACGATCGCCCGCTGATCAGCGTCCTTGGATCGCGACGAGTTGCGGGATGCCCTCACCGAGCTTTTGGTCGACGCGCGGGTGCATCCGAGGCCGAAGGCCGATGCTGAGTCCCAATCATCGACGGCGCGATCGTGAATGGCGGTGCAGGTCGGTAAGGCTGCTGCGGCGCGAAATCCGGGCTCTGTCCGGACCGCCAACGATAATTGAGGCCGGCACACTGTCCCTATTTTTCACCATGTCGGGAACACCGGCCTTTCGAGCTACCAATCGCCACTTTCGTCGATACTCCGCTGTCGACCACGGCATCCCTGTCACGTCGTTTATGACAATTGGCCCAACTCGTTCATTGATCAGACGGATTATCTCATCTTGGCCGCCCAGCTCATCGAGGATCATTGGAGCCGTTCTTAGATCAGCTTCCATGAGCTTACCCTGACAGCCGGCGACAAGAGCCGTCGGTCGCTTATCGAAAACGGATGTCGAATCAGAAACTTAGGTGAGGTGGGTTGTCATGCACGCTCTTGGGAAAAAACCGCTGACGATTGCCGTACTCGGTCACTATGGCTCTAAGCCGCTGGCAGTGCTGGCCAATCAGTGCGCAGTTTTGAAGACGTCGGGCGCGAGCGTCAAATTGGACGGTTGCCGACCCGCGATCAGGGGCCCAATCAATAGGTTAGCGGCCTTATGCGGTTTTTCTGCCCCGGTGCCGCTGCAGGGGCACGGCATGATATTTCGAAGGGCGGGCACCGGCCCTAAGAGCGCGAACCCACTCGCAAAGTTATGTGGACGCTGCACATGCTCCTCAGCCTGTGGAGTTCGTCACCGGACGATCATTGCCAGCGACCAGTCGGTTTCGTTCGCGCGGCGATCGTCGTCTCGATTTCCTGAACCATCTTGAGAGAGCGCGGGATTGCCTTCGGACCAGTCATGCGGAACATCAAGTGGGCGGACCGGGGAGGACCAGCTGGGGATTTGTAGAAACCATATGGCGGGTCCCACGAAGCGATCCTGAAACAGACCGGCCCCATCCTTCATCAGGTGGAAAGGGGACCTCACGTCATCTTAGACGATCATCAATGCATTATGAAGAGTACTGCCAGGCTCGCCTTGACGAGATGCTGCGGATCGATGCTGTAAAAAGGCGACGAACTTCCGACGAAGGCGAACCCCGATGGTGCGTACGATTGTACTTGCCGCATTCTTATTGATGTCGGCTTGCTATGTTGCTGCCGCTCAGCAGACTACCGCCGACCAGTACGCCGACCTGCAGAAGAATTTCGCCGAAGCATACAATCGTAAAGACGTCGATGCCATGGCCGCAGCTTTTACGGACGACGCCATTAGGGTGACGCCAAGCGGTATGTTCGTAGGCCGAGAGGCGATTCGCCGTAATCTGCAGGATGTTGTCAACTTGGACCTGCACGACTACTCGGTAGAGCGCAACGTGTCGCGGTCTTTCGGCAACTTCGTGTTTAATGCTGGCGAGTGGCAGGCGAAGCTGGGAGACCAATCACTACACGGCTACTATACCGCAATCGTGGTCCGAGACGGTAGCGTGGCGAAGATCATGGAAGAGACCGTGACCGTTGCTGCTCCTGGGCAATGATGAAGCTTCAGTATGAGGCGACTATCGGCCTGCTACGCTGGTTGGCATTGTTCTTCTTGCTGTGCTTAGCCTGCGGCTCTGTTCACCCCGAACGCCGGGTTGCGCTCCTGATCGGCAACTCCGCCTCTAAAAGCGTTCACCCGCTTGCGAACCCGGTGAACGACGCCACTCTGTCGGAGGCATGTTTACATACATAGGCCGGCGATTTCTGTCATTCCGCACGTCCAGCAACCTCCTAGCGCGCAGATGCGGCAGCGCCCTCTGAGACCTGTCGCCGTCACGCCGCACGCGGCATTCCGTTTGTGACTATTAAGCAGCCTGGCTTCGACCGCTGTCGATGACCATGAACAGCGCGCGCCGTTGCCGCTCAGCCTCTGCGTCCATCGTCCCCGTTGACCGGCCCCGGCGAAGTTGTTGCCGCGCCGGGCATTCGACGTTCTCGCCAATCGTCGGAAGCTTGGGGGCTTAAAAGACTGGCAAGGCGCAGGTAGACAAACAGACCATCCGTGTTTGGCTAGTGCACTACCGCATCCAGCTCCACATCCACCGCGACGACCGGAAGGCCTTCAGACGAACAAACGATGGGTATCCATCAGGACGAGAACTTCACCCTGCGTGCGGTCTCGCGGATCACTCCTCTGTTCAGTACGTGATCCGATCGGCATCATCAGGCACCGCCTACTTCAATCGGATTGTAACCCCTCCGACGGCTGCGGACACTTCTGCTCCGAGTTTCGGACCGCTGAGCTGCAGGATCACGCCGTTGGCATTCTGCAGCTGCACGGCTCCGGCACCGGCGGCAACAGCGCCCCCTGCTCCGCCCGCTGCATAAGAGCCTTCGATCGAGGCGGGTCCCCTCAGGTTGAGGGCTCGACCGACGAGCTTGGTCGTCGAGGCGCCGATCGTGAAGCCAACGCTCATGCCCGAAACCGTGAAGGGATATCTCTTGCCGTGAAGGAGCAAAACGCCTTCGCCTCCACCCACGCCGACGATGAACCCGCCCTTGGTGAAGACGACGGCAACCTCCCCGGTATCGGCGCGCGAAGCCGTGCTGAACCCGGCGACGCCGACGAGCAAGGCGGCAAGCGCGAGGCGTGTAGCGAACTTTTTCATACTGTATTCCTTTGAGTTGTTCACTTGCTTACTGAGCAAGCAGCATTGCGAAATAGCCAAATACGGTAAGCAAGATGCCGAACACGGCATAGCGAAGGTGTCCAGGAGTGGTCGTGCTCGCCGCCTTTCATGGGGCCTGAAGCGTAGGTTCGCGCCGGATCCTTTTTGCATTGATTCGAGTCGCCCAGTCGCGTCCGCACCATTGCTAGCGCGCCCCCGCATCAATATCGACTGGCTGGATGATTGTCGGGGTACCTTCGGTGAAGATGAACGTACCGGGTGTGTTGCGGTAAGGCAGGGCTTCGTATTGTAACGCGGAGTATAGCACGGCGATACTGACGAACTGGTTATGTTTAAGGTCATCATGCGGCGTGAGCTGGGAGATATCGACGACCTGAACTTTTTCTCTCAAGGCCGCCTGCCGCACCAGGGGATTGTCAATGTCGAGGGCTCCAGCACGGGCGTAAGACCCGGCCAAGAAACTGGATAGTCCGAGCGCACCATCGTCCTTGGATACCAGTACCAGCAACGGCAGCTTCAGCGGACCTACGGCTCGGACCTGGGCCCCGAACGCGTACGCATCAATATCGGGAGCGGCCAGCACGACGCGGCCGAGGCGTGCGATGACCCTGTCCTTACCTTCACTGCGAAGCTGCTGCAGAGTTTCCATGGTCAGCATGCCTCCCATGCTGTGGGCCAACAACGTTATCTCGCCAACCGCCGGGCTGCTGGCTAACATCGACAGTAAGGTCACAAATTGGTCCCGCGAACTGGCCGCCGCTTCCTTGTCGACCGTGTAAGCACCGACCTGCCCCTGAGAAGGCCATGAGAACAGGATTGCAACCCCCTCAAATTTCATGTCGGCTTGCAGTTCGGCAAGCCTGAACAGCGATTCTTGGAAGGTGCTGTTAAAGCCATGGACGAAAAGAAGGATGTTTTGCTTCTTGCGGTGGCGTGCGCTTTTCGGCGCAACCGCGTTCTGAAACTCGGCCTCGCTCATCGGGGTTTGACCGACGACCGCGAAGCTTTTCTGCGACTCAGCAGCTTCTTTCGACAAGTCGAGGCTGCCGGGTTTGCGACCGGGAGGCACAGATAGAGCAAACTTGCCGAAGTTGAGAGTGTTCGCACGACTGGCCGTGAAGACGTTTTGCGACGGACTTGCTCGCTCACGGTTGGTCGCCACATACAGGTCCATGGGCCTTTCGCCCGACGAGGCCGCCACCGGGGTTAGCAACTCCGGACCTGGACGTGTGGCGCAGCCAGTCAGCGGCCAAGTGAGCAGTGCGGCGAAGGCCCACCGGTGAGCCGCGCCGCAAATCCGATAAGAAACTTTTGAACTTTCCAACTACCTACCCGATTCAGATGGCTTCGTACCGTTATCTCGTTTCCCATTCATCAGCACGCTACGACTTTACCGGTGTTTCGTGGCTTTTCGGACCATTTGATCGCCCAAATCTAGAAGCAAGCTATTGATCTGCATCAATAGCCGCGTGTGCGCACTCGCCTCAAGAAATTCGCCTTGAGATGGCCCACAACCTCGCCGATCTCGAGGGCTGCTGGTGGGTTATCCTGTCGGCTGCGGACGAAGGAAGAGCGACCGGACGAGTGACGTATCGATGAGGCCATCGCCCCGTTCTTGATCAGCTATTTTGATTACCCGTTTCGCCGTCGTAACTTCCCACGAACTGCCCGAGATCATTGACACCATTGATCTGAGTATTCGGCCCTACGTCGATTGTCTTGGAACTGCCTCCGCTGTAGACAAAACCATGATGGCCCGTGAAGGTAACATCCAACGATCTCGCCAGAATTATTGATGCCGTCGGGAATGGTGGTGTTGGGCAGAGCATCAGGATCGTTGATGATCGTGAACGAGCCATGGCTATAAAGAAAGGCGCCGGTGCCATTATTGCCGACGATTTGCCCCAAGTCGTTGATGCCCAAAGCGCCAAATGCCTCATCGAGTGTTGTGAACGTATACCTGACCATGTTTGTGCCTCCCATGACGTTTCGATTATCGATGCACGTATGTCAGTGTTAATGAAGGATCTAGGTAGGCTGAGTGCTCCTCTTTGGTTGAGGCGCTTGACAGTTGCTGCTGTCAAAGCGGAAGTCGGTCACAGTGCGGGGTTGTAGGCCCTAGTCTTAGTTCGCCTTTGCGCCGGAGTGATGATGGTGACGAGAGAAGACCGTAGCCAGTTCCTCCGCCGACGGAGGGTACACGTCAAACCAGTCGTGCCCGTAGACTTCCTCTCGCTGCTTGTCCAACGTCGACTGATCGATAGGAATGTTGGCTCCTGGAGTGCCGCGCCCCTTCCCGACCACTATTGCCGTCAGTGGGGCATATCGTTCTCCATGCAGTAGAACGCGATGTGACCCAGTATTTCGTTGAGTACTCCGGCCGCATCACGATCGTACATCAGCCAGGACAGGTCCTGGTAAGTGACCATCTGTCGGTTCATCGCCTTGCCAACCAGTATCTACCAAGCCTGAACCGCGCGGTGGGTGGGTAGAGCTTGGATTAAATCTTCGCACGCCTCACCTCCTCTTCGGTCTTAGTTCTGCTCAAGCATCTCAGAACGCGGTCAAGCGATATTGAGCCAGCGCAAGGAAAGAGAGATGTATTGACGCAGTGATGCGGTCACCCAAGATCACCCGCCGCATCTTGACCGATGCTACGGCGCGTTGGGACGAGCCGTGGAATAGCGAGCACCGGGTCTCGCATAACGCTGATTGAAAGAGCGACCCCGATCAGACATTTGGCCAGTCGTGCGGTCTCTCGTCCTTAGCTCTTTCCTCGCTAGGAGAAATAACAGCGTCTGGCGCCGTGCTTCGTCGCGTGACGGGTCCACGAGACCTCTAAAATTACATTTATCATTGTTGCAGTGTGGCGCGAAGAAAATCGCTTGATCGTGTATAATGGCGATCTCGCCGGTCGAGTGATATCTGTTGATGTGGATGCGTGGTCTCCCGTTGATCTGCAGTACGTCATAGAGGCGGGCGAGACGCTCCTCAATGTGCAGTTTCCGGCTGCGTTCAAGGGGTTCCTTATCTGGCTTGCCGCGCAGGATCAGAAATCATTGTTGGAAATGATCGGTTTGCTAACTCTAGAAGATAGCACGCAGCCGAAATTGGAGGTGATGACCCCAAACCTGCCCCGCGCGTGGCGTTGTCCCTAGAAGGCAATCGTACCGCTAAATATTTCTCCCAGCGCGTGCCACACGCCCGCCGCAGCGACGTGCAATCCGACCGCTTTCGTCAAGCCCGACAATTTGAGGGCCCATCGCTTCAACCGACCAGGATCAGGGCTATCGCTCGTTGCCTCTTGTTTCAGACTGTGTGCGACATCAGCAATCTCATCCTGCTGCTCTTGACCGAGTTTTTCAAATTCTGCCGACGTCAACAGATGATCAATGGCACGTACCAGATTGTTACTTTGGTCTGTCAAAGCGGTTTGTGAAAAGCCGTCGCCAATGCCGGCTTGCTGTACAGCGCCGGGACTGTTGACCATGTTGTTCACGATGCTAAGCGCAGGATGCTTCTTCAAGCGAAAACCTCCCATCGTCATTCCATGTTCGAAATCATCTATCGCCGCAGCGGAGACTTCGGCCAGCCGTACATCTAGCTCCTTCGCCATCTTCAACTTGAAGTTAGCCGTCGGGTCCTCGACCCTCGCCCATTGCCAAACTGGGGCAGCCATGCCCTTTTCAAGCGAGACGGTGAATTGGCGCAATAGATCGATGCCTTCGGGCGTCACCTTCTCAAACGCGTTGAAGATGAGCGAAACTCCGTCATTTGATACTCGTTTTCATCAACGCGAGCATCGCGTCATTGCTTTGGGTCAAGGTAAGGCCGCTCTCCAGCCGACCTACCGCTGTATTCTCGCGGTGAATACGGCTGATCCCGGCCGATGCATTTACGCTGGCACTTTCGATCAGGCGATCGAGGGCGCGTTTGACATAATTAGCGGAAGGCGAGGTCATGCTCGCTGTGGTAGCAAGTCCAAGGCCCGCCGCCACCGGCCGCGTGGTCGGGGTGCACAGCTTTGTGCCCGGGTGCCCCTACCCCACTAAAGCGGCCCCGGGCGGCCGGCTTTAGGAGGACCCGCGCCGGGCTAGGGCTGTCCGTAGGCACACCTTTAGGTGGGCAGCCTTTGTAGGTACCGCCCCGCCATAAAGCCTCGCGCCCGGCCCGCTAATAGGACCGCGCCCGACCCTATCCTGGCGCCGGGGTTTACCCGGGGGTTTTAGTCCCAGGAAGCGCCGAAAAATGCAACGAAAACAATTATCTATGGCGGAGGGAGAGAATCTAGAAAAGAACTTGCTCTACCGCTGCATCTCAGGTGCTCTCGGTGGGCGAGAGGGATGGGATTTCCCGGCTGCTTTGAGCCGTCGCGGAGCTTGGTCGCGGCATCATAGTACCTGAACAGGCGGGCCGCGCGACTTGGCCCGGCTTAGCCATTGGATGGCAAAGCCAAACAACAACCTGGGCAGGCGCGGCCCTGAATTTCCCCAGCGGGCCTCTTCGGACCAGCCCAGATTCCAGGTGCTCCTTTGGGTGGCTATGAATGGCCTCCGCGGGCCGATGAGGGCGACTGATTCTCGAAATCCTTCGCGGCTTTGTCTTGTATGCCGGCCAGGCCGGCCTATTTTCCGAGCGATTAGCACTCGCTAGCTTCGATTGCTATTTCATCCAAAATAAATGCGACTAGAAGGTAGGAGGAGAGCATGAAATTCCGTCCGCTTCACGACCGGGTCGTGGTCAAGCGCATCGACGCAGAAGAGAAGACTGCTGGCGGCATCATCATTCCCGACACGGCCAAGGAAAAGCCCTCGCAGGGCGAAATCGTCGCTGTTGGCCCCGGCGGCCGCGACGAAGCCGGCAAGCTGATCGCGATCGACCTCAAGGTCGGCGACCGCGTGCTGTTCGGCAAGTGGTCCGGCACCGAAGTCAAGATTGACGGCCAGGACCTGCTGATCATGAAGGAGAGCGACGTCATGGGCGTTCTCACCGACGTGTCTTCCAAGAAGAAGGCCGCCTAATCCACCGCCTGCACCGCTCACCCCTGAGGAGCGCCTGCCGGGCGCCTCGCCAAGGGTGAGATAAGACCAAGTCAACTCAGGGGAAACCAATATGTCAGCCAAAGAAGTCAAATTCGGCGTAGACGCCCGCGATCGCATGTTGCGCGGTGTCGACATCCTCCACAATGCGGTAAAAGTGACGCTCGGTCCGAAGGGCCGCAACGTCGTCCTCGACAAGTCGTTCGGCGCTCCCCGCATCACCAAGGACGGCGTCACCGTCGCCAAGGAGATCGAGCTCGACGACAAGTTCGAGAACATGGGCGCCCAGATGGTGCGCGAAGTCGCTTCCAAGTCCGCTGACTCGGCTGGCGACGGCACCACTACTGCGACCGTGCTGGCGGCTGCGATCGTCCGCGAAGGCGCCAAGTCGGTTGCCGCCGGCATGAACCCGATGGATCTGAAGCGCGGTATCGACATGGCTGTGGAAGCCGTGGTCGCCGACCTCGTCAAGAATTCCAAAAAGGTCACCTCGAACGAGGAAATCGCCCAGATCGGCACGATTTCGGCCAATGGCGATGCCGAGATCGGCAAGTTCATCTCCGACGCCATGAAGAAGGTCGGCAACGAGGGTGTCATCACGGTTGAGGAAGCCAAGTCGCTCGAGACCGAACTCGAGGTCGTCGAAGGCATGCAGTTCGACCGCGGCTATATCTCGCCCTACTTCGTCACCAATGCCGACAAGATGCGCGTTGAAATGGAAGATGCCTACGTCCTCATCAATGAGAAAAAGCTATCTCAGTTGAATGAACTGCTTCCCTTATTGGAAGCTGTGGTGCAGAGCGGCAAGCCGCTGGTGATTATCGCCGAGGACGTCGAAGGCGAGGCGCTGGCCACTTTGGTCGTCAACCGTCTGCGCGGCGGCCTCAAGGTCGCAGCCGTCAAGGCTCCGGGCTTCGGTGATCGCCGCAAGGCCATGCTGCAGGACATCGCGATCCTGACCGGCGGCCAAGCGATCTCGGAAGATCTCGGGATCAAGCTCGAGAACGTCACGCTCAACATGCTCGGTCGCGCCAAGAAGGTGATGATCGACAAGGAGAACACCACGATCGTCAGCGGCGCCGGCAAGAAGGCCGACATCGAGGCGCGCGTGGCCCAGATCAAGGCGCAGATCGAGGAGACCACCTCGGACTACGACCGTGAGAAGCTCCAGGAGCGACTCGCCAAGCTCGCAGGCGGCGTCGCGGTGATCCGCGTCGGCGGCGCGACCGAGGTCGAGGTGAAAGAGCGCAAGGATCGCGTTGATGACGCGATGCATGCGACCCGCGCGGCGGTCGAGGAAGGCATCGTCCCGGGCGGCGGTGTTGCCCTGCTCCGTGCTACCGAGCACCTCAAAGGCATTCGCACCAAGAACGACGACCAGAAGACCGGCGTCGAGATCGTGCGCAAGGCGTTGTCTTACCCGGCCCGCCAGATCGCAATCAACGCGGGCGAGGACGGCTCGGTGATCGTCGGCAAGATCCTAGAGAAGGATCAATACGCCTACGGCTTCGACTCGCAGACCGGCGAATACGGCAACCTGGTCTCCAAGGGCATCATCGATCCGACCAAGGTAGTTCGTGTGGCGATCCAGAACGCAGCCTCGGTCGCGGCGCTCCTGATCACTACCGAAGCCATGGTCGCCGAGCTGCCCAAGAAGGGCGGCGCCGGTCCGGCGATGCCTCCGGGCGGCGGCATGGGTGGCATGGGGGGTATGGACTTCTAAGCCCGACATTCAGAGCTCGACAATAATAAGGCTCGGCAGCGACGCCGAGCCTTTGCCGATTTCCTTGCGGTCAGACGGGGTCCAATCCTGGCACACCATTGCGCGAGCGCGCCGGAGCCCGCGCCGCCCAAGCAGCGATACTTGTCAGGCTCCTTAGCGGCCGTAGGGGAAGCAGCGGTGGCGATCGAGCGTGAGACCGAAATGCGCTCCTAGCGCAGCAATGGCCGCACCCTGCTCAAGATAAGGATCGGCATTGGATGCGGCAACGATGATGATCCGGAACCCGCCGCGATCCTTGCCACCCGGTGGCAGCATCGCTGTAGCCAGGGGATTACCCTCCCTGTCACGCAACGTGAGGAAAAGCGGCATCTCTCGCTGTACATGGGTCTCGAGGCCGATGTCGCGCTCGATCGCGTTGGGCTGCTCCGGACGCCAGGATTGGACTGCCTTCTCTCGCTCGCGGTAGAAATATTTCTCGACTGTGTGGCGCATCAGGCGCGACTCTTGCGCCGCTTCACCTTCCGTCTCGATACGGAACCAGGCCTTACCCTTCGGCGCGTCGCAAACATACTGCATTTCGCCCATCCTGCGATCGCCGCGATTCTAGGGCGGCGGGCCCGCAAAGCCAATACGAGATTCGCTCCCGTGTATAACGCTGCGTGATCGTATAATCGAAGTTCGGCTGCAACACCGCGCGACTATTGCCTGAGAGGCGATGGTTGGGCGCCAACCAGTTGGCGGGCGACTCCTGATACGTCGCTTTCGGGTAAACATGCCAAACACTCCCGCTGAGCACAACAGATCCAATCTCACCCTGATTGCCGAAGTCTAGACGGACACGGATTTTGGTCGCTACGGGCCAACAGGGGAAACAGCGCGGCTTGATCGTTCACTGAACAAGCACGTACTCATGGCGTCCGGCCGGCCGTGCATGCCTGGAATGCCTCAAGCGACAAGATTAGCGGAAAGCCACCGCCGGTTTGGAACGGCGACGGCTTCTTCTTAGCCGCTCAGACGGACGCGACTACCCGCCGCGTCGCATGAAGGAAACGGTTAGCGGGCGCTGCGAGGCCATCAATTGGACGACGCTCCTGTTTGAGCAATTCATCGACTAAACGCTCGAGGTAGGGCGGCAGAGGCGAGGCTTCGCGAGATAAGTTCTGTTGCAATCTGTCACCCACCTCGTCACAGATCGAGCGGGCAGTCTTATGATCGATCTTTTGATCGATGTGGTCCGATATTCGATTGGTCGGTTCCATATCGCGACCTTTCGATTAGGCCCCACGATTAACTTAAGTTTCAGGGATGCGAGATGTTTCGCGCACCTTCGAAGAATGCCGATGGTTCCATTTAATGGAACGAAGACACTGTGCGCAGACCGATTGCCATCGTCAGCGCTGATACCAGCAACCCACCGAGTTAGTGAAACTCTTGGGGCAAATGCTTGGAGGAAGTCCGATGACATTGAGAGGAGTACCGGCCGTCACGATAATCGTGCTACTCGGGCTCGGAGCTCAGGCCAAAGCGCAGGCGCCGTGCGCCGAAGTGTTGCGATTGCGTAACGCAGCTAGTGAGGCTTGGAAGCATGCGATGAGTGCACCGGCATGGCAGCGCTGCGGAGCCTTGGCCCAAGCCTCTGTCTCCACGGAGGCGACGCTCAACTACGCGGACAATAGCCGCCAGTCATGCAACATATCTGATCCATTGCTGAACGAGGTGGATGGGTATCATCGGCAAGCGGTGCAGGCTCGCGACAACATTTGTGCTGGACGTCCTCTTCGATCATATCCGCCGGACATCATCCATCGCTAAGATCCTATTGCGGGTACTAGGCCCGGTCTGGTCACCCTTCGATTGGCTGCGCGTCAAGGACCGCAAGGGTCAACAGGCGCCGTCCTGACCGCCGCCGGTCACGTCCGGTCTACCGCGACAGCCGGACGATTTTAGAGCCGGTCTGGGCTTCGCGTTCGGGCCAGAAGAGACTCATGCATTGGGCAGATTGCGAGTTGAATGACAGCGCCCACGTTCATCGCACTCCCGTGCCGTGGAGGAGCTGTTCACGGATCCAAACCTCACATCGGCCTATGACTTGCTAGATCACTCCGTTTCGAAAACGGCGTCAGCGTGGGAAAGCAAGAAAGACTTCGAAACGAAATGTCAGGTAGCACGTTGCCATTCTCCCCGTCACTGGCGCCATAGGGCCGGTTTAGAAGGAAGTCTCGATTGCCGAGAGCGCCTCGGGTGTTGGGTATTTTTCGTCGGCGAGCTACTCCCTCCGACTTTTGTTTCAGGCTCGTGTACGTGATGAACCGCATTAGGTCAGCGTCAGCCGCTGCGTAAATTGTGCATGGTAATTTCCGGCGGGCAATTGAGGCGCACGGGAACGACGCTCGAGCCCGCACCAACGGAAGTATAGCCGCTCATATCTCTGTACTGCCAAGGCCCAGCCCCCATCCGCCTTGGCAGCACCGCCTCAAGCTTGATGGGAATGGATCCGGGGAGACAAATCTGACCGCCGTGGGTGTGTCCGCTCAGCATCAGATCAAAGTTGGCATGCGCAGCCTGACGATAGACCTCCGGTGTGTGAGACAACAAGATCGAGAACTCACCGCGGGGTATCGAGAGCGGCCTTTTCGATGTTGTCCACTCTGAAGAAATGTGCATCGTCGATTCCCGCCAGATAGATCCGCTGGTCCTTGCGAACGATTGTTTCGCATTCATTGAGCAGCACGCGAATGCCCATAGCTTCGAGCCCGGGGACCATTTGAATCGTATCGTGGTTGCCGAGCACCGCATAGATTGGCTGTTTCAGATGAGTTGCGACTCGCGCGACACCATCCAGTGCGGGCTGGAACGGCCCAACAGTCCGCCCCCGATAATCGCCAGTTAGGACACACACATCGTACTGCATGCTGCCAACCAGCTCGATGAGTCTGTTCATGGCAACTTCATTCATATCCACGTGAAGGTCGCTAACGTGGAGAATGGTGAAGCCCTCAAAAAGGGGCGGTAATGTCTTGAACCTCATTTCGTTTCGTTTGACGAGAATGCGTCCTGCATTCTGTCGTGCACGCCAGTAAAGCCCCGTTGCCTTCAGAACCTTTCGAATGATCCACTCGGCCCAAGATGAGTTTTCAAGGTGAAAAAATGTGAGGCGGCCCTGACCAAATACCTGAGCTTCGTGATCTCTCTCAATCCCCAATCGCTGCCGGGCATGGAGCGGCCCGAGACGGATCTCGAGTTGCGCAGAATGTCTTCGTCCACCAGCTAGTCCTTTTGAACGGCATTCGGGTAGATATAGCCTATTCTCATGAGGCCAAGGTCAACCCGACAATGGCTAATTCCCACGATTCCACTGAATGTCGCGTTGGGTCATTTGGCTCGTGCACTGCAGCAAACTGCATCGCTATTTGATCACGCCGGCGCAGCCGAACAGCGACAGCGGCGATGACTTCAGGTTAATGGATGACCTCGACCATCATGCCTTGGATGACCGGCGCAAGACGTTCCACTGAAAGGCGCTCGCATGGTCAATAGAACGCTGTCAAAACAGACATTCGTTAGCAGTCAGGACGCATTTTGACCCAATGCAGGCTAGGATGCTCGCCGGCCCTCTCGGTCGCGGTAGTCGCAAACCGGAGAGGGCCTTTGACGATCTATTGAGCGGCTAGGGTCGGAATGCCTTGAGCTTTGGTGACCGGCGGAGGGTTCCACCTGCCGGTGAGCACCTCGGACTTTGGCGCGTACATGCGCAGCAACAAATTGAATGGTGTTTTAGGCGCAGGCAGCCAATTGGCTTCCTGATCCTTCCCGGGGCTTTCGTTTTGGACGTATAGGTCGAGCGAGCCGTCCCCATTGTACTTGAATGGCATCCAGCTGCTGACGGCGAAACGGTTTAACGCGTTGCCGACCTGGAATCCTTCCTGATCATAAAGCGTGATCGACCAGAAGGCATTGACCGGTGGCGCTGCACCCTTTTCAAAAGTGATCGTGTATTTGTTTGCGCCATCGAGCGGCTTTCCCGTTTCATCGCCAAGGTTGAGTGGATAGATTGCGTCCTCAACCAAGTTCGCGCCCAGTCCTTGCTGCGCGAGAATAGCCCGCTTCAAGTAATAATTGCCGTATACGCCCACTGTGTCGGTGTTCATCACCCAGCCGTTCGCCACACGAGCCAATGTTGGCAGTTTCCATGCCATCAGCTTCTGAGCGTCGCGGGGCGCGCCTTCAAGCGCCTTTTGTACGGCCGGATCGAGTTTGCTCATCTCGAAACTCTTGCCCACTTCGATCCCGATCTTCTTCATTTGAGCGAGGATTGGCTCATCGGTGATATGTGGCGGCTGCAACTTGAGCAACTCTGCAGCGTAGGCGAAATACTTCCCTGCCGCCATGCTATCCACCTGCGTCTTTGGTGGCGTCTTCATATCGATGCTTGGGTCGATTTTAGCTTCGACAGGCTTGGCGGCTTTACCAAAGTCGGAAAGAAGCGTGACTTTATAACCCGCCTGTATTTTGTGGACCGCATCGTAATCTGGCGGACCGTCCGTCTTGGTACGGCCAATGAGCCACACGTAAGGCGTGGGCGCGTCAATGCGCTGGGTTTCCCTCGGAAGCTTAAACTCGTCGATGAACCTGTCGCGCAAATCCGGTCTCCAGCCTTGGGGCGCTATCAGGAACGTGCCAGCCCTCGTGCCCGTGGTTCGCCATCCCGGCGAAGCAAAAACATCTGTCCACATGTCGAGCATCGGCAGGAGGTAGAAACGGCCATCCGTATCAGGAGCAGAGATGACGACAGGTTCTTTCGTGATGTCCAGCCAAGCCAACGAATATAGGGTGTCAAAGTTGGAGCGGACCACACCCTTGAAATCGGCGGGTGGATATTGAGGCACATTGGTGAATGTGTTCATCGGGCCTTTGCCAAATTCCTTGCCCGGCTCGACGTTTGTGAAGGTCTTCCGAGAAATATCCATCGACAAGAGCGGATACAAATAGATATAGGCGTCCACGGCGATTGCGTGCGCGTCCTCTTCGCTGATGGCGCTCTGCGCCAGTGCGATGTGCGGAAGGAAAGGCCCCGTGAGAAGGGCAATCACCGCGGCAATAGCGACTTTATTCAAACTAGCCTCCAATTGGATTGAGTGCTGTTTCAGCAACTATTCGTTGTACCGATCCGGCCTGCCTAGTCCTATGCAGTTTCGGCAGCGAACGCGCATGTCCCTGCGCCGCTATTGCGGTGACACTCTTAGCCCCCAACTGACCTGCCGCGCGCAGCGGGTCCAGGACCGCTTGTGGCCCATCGCTGCCGTCCGAGGGGCGGCTCGTCATGTCGGCTCTCAAGGACGGACCGGACCTTTGCATGTCAATCGGCCCTTTAATTGCGGTTTGTTGTCAAGCTACCATTCTTCTTCTCTCCAGTGACACGCCGGTAGCGATTGCTCC
>NZ_JBVVPB010000047.1:0-41301 GCF_055807435.1 Bradyrhizobium sp. Ken51
CGCAGCATCAGCCATCCACAAGGCGACGGGGGCAATAGTGCATCGCTCCCCGGGGAGAGCTCGGCATAAGCCGTCAAACCACTGCGCAGGGAAGGCCGTGTGTTGGGCTTCACCTGTATGCCGCTGTGCAGCCTCTTGTAGTGCAACCTTCGCACAGTGGACCGTGGGTGCCAGCCGGCACCCGGCCTTCCCTGCGCCCTCTGACGAGGAGGGCGACACGCACACGCAGACTCGGACAGGAACTGTCGCGAGGCCGCAGCGTTATGTCCAGTTTTCAAAAAGCACGCAAACTTTGTCGAAACCGATCGGGATCGCAGATATCAGCCGCGGCCAAACGTCGTGGCTTCTGTCTGAACTTGGCGTGGGAAAATTATTGGCGCAATAATGATGCTCTACGTTGCGGCCGGGAATCAACCCGGTCCTGTTTTCTGGAGGGCGACGGCGTGTTCGCTCGCTTCACTGCTCCGGCAATCGCCATTGCTATCCTGAGCGCCTTTGATGGTGCGGCCGCGCAACCCGCCAACCAGCCCCCGGATACGATGGCGGCGCGGGTGGAGGCCTGCACGCCCTGTCACGGCAACAAGGGCGAAGGCACCAGCGACGTCTATTTTCCGCGTCTTGCTGGCAAGCCGGCTGGCTATCTCTACAACCAGCTCCTCGCCTTCCGCAGCGGCCGGCGCAAATACCCGCCGATGAATTATTTGTTGGAATTCCTGCCCGATCCCTATCTGGAGGCGATGGCGGAATATTTTGCCAGCGAGCACCCGCCCCTGCCACAGCCCGCGCCCAGCGAAGTGAGCAAGGACGTCCTGGCGCACGGTGAGCTGCTCGCCACCAGCGGCGATGCCGGCCGCAACATTCCGGCTTGCGTGAGCTGTCATGGCCCGGGACTGACGGGCATGCAGCCGGGCATCCCCGGCCTGCTGGGCTTGCGCGCCAACTACATCAGCGCCCAGCTCGGCGGCTGGCGTTATGGCACCCGCACCGCGAAATCGCCTGATTGCATGCAGCTCGTGGCCGGGCACCTGACCGAGGCTGACGTCACCGCCGTCGCAGCCTGGCTTGCGACGCGGCCTGCCCCCGCGAACCCAGCCCCCGTGCCGAAAGGCACCTACGCGCTGCCATTCGGCTGCGGTAGCCAGCCCAACTGACGAGGCGGATGATGGGCTTCAGATTTTCGATCAAGCTCCTGTCCATCGAGTTGCTCGCCCTCGCCGCGTTCACCACGGCAGCAGCAGCGCAGGACAAGGACAAGACAAGCGACATCATCGCACGCGGCGAATATCTGGCCCGGGCCGGCGACTGCACCGCCTGCCACACCGCACCGGAAGGACGTCTGTTTGCCGGCGGCCGTGCCATGCCGACCCCGTTCGGCACGCTGTACACCTCCAACATCACGCCCGATCCGGAGACTGGCATCGGCAAGTGGAGTGCCGACGACTTCTACAAGACCATGCACAGCGGCCGCTTTCCCGATGGCGGGCTGATCTACCCGGCGATGCCGTTTGCGTCCTACACCAAGGTCACGCGCGCCGACAGCAATGCGATCTTCGCCTATCTGCGCTCGGTTGCGCCGGTGAACCAGAAGAACAAGCCGCACGAATTGCGTTTCCCTTACGACAACCGCCAGCTCATCCTCGGCTGGCGCACGCTGTTCTTCAGCGAGGGCGAGTTCAAGCCCGATCCGAAAAAATCGGCGGAATGGAATCGCGGCGCCTATCTGGTCGAGGGCCTCGGCCATTGCGGCATGTGCCATTCGCCGATCAACGCGCTCGGCGGCACCTCGCAATCGGACGCCTTCAAAGGCGGCCTGATCCCGATGCAGAACTGGTACGCGCCCTCGCTGACGTCAAACCGTGAGGCCGGGCTCGGCGATTGGAGCATCAAGGACATCACGGATCTGCTCCAGACCGGCGTCTCCATGCGCGGCGTGGTCTACGGCCCGATGGCCGAGGTCGTGCACAACAGCCTGCAATATCTCAACGACGAAGACACCAGGGCGATGGCGGTCTACCTCAAGGGTATCGCGGAGCCCTCGCCTCCGCCGGCCGCGAGTTCGGCGCTGCCGACCAGCGAGAGCAGCCTTCTGATCAGCCTCGGCAAGACCGTCTACGACAAGAATTGCGCGAGCTGTCATGGCACCCAGGGCGAGGGCAAGCCGCCGCACTGGCCGCCACTTGCGAACAACCAATCGATCGAGATGCAGTCAGCGGTCAACCCGATCCGCATGGTGCTCAATGGCGGCTATCCGCCTGGCACCAAGGGCAACCCGATGCCCTACGGCATGCCGCCCTTCGCCGGCCTCCTCTCCGACAACGAGGTCGCCGCCGTCGTCTCCTACATCCGCACCGCCTGGGGCAATCGCGGCACGCCGGTCTCGGCGCGCGAGGCCAACGAGCTGCGCTCGGCACCGCTGAACTGAGGGCCCCATGTTCAACTCCGATCCGCCGACCAGCCCAGCCGCCGCCGACCAGGCGATCGAAGAGGTCGTGGCGCAGGGCCCCTCCGGTGCGATCGTGGTCGCGGGCATCGCCACGGCCTGCGTTGTCGCGATGTGGTTCGCCTTCTATCTGTTCGTGTTCCTGCCGCGCGGCTCGCTGCAATGAGCGTCGAGGGAGCCCACAGCAACGGTAGCGCCAGCGCCGAGGTCGCAGCCCGCGTCGAGCGGCGCTGGGCCACCATCGCCGTGATCATCGTCGTGATGATGGCGTTGCTGGCGGCATTCGCCGGCATCCATCGCGCGACCATGCCGCAACCGCGCGTCGAGACCACCGATCCCTCGCGCCTGCATCTCTCGGGCGAGTTCGTTGAAAGCAATCTCGGCAGCGTGCTGGAAACCAATGGCAATGTGACCGTGCGCGCGATCGGCCAGCAATATTCCTTCACGCCGGCCTGCATCGTGGTGCCCGTCGACACGCCGATCACCCTGCGCGCCACCAGCGCCGACGTCGTCCACGGCATCCTGATCCAGGGCACCAACGTCAACACCATGCTGGTGCCGGGCTACATCTCCGAGCAGCTCATGCGCTTTACCAAGAGCGGCGACTATCTGATGCCCTGCCAGGAGTTTTGCTCCTTCGGCCACGAGGGCATGTGGGGCAAGGTCAAGGTGATCGACAAGGCGGACTTCGCGAACCGCGCGAAGGGTGGCGGGAGGCTGAGCTGTGTTGGTCAATAGAAAGCTCATCCTCGCCCATTTCTGGCTGGCTTTCGCCGTGTTCGGCATCGCGCTCACGCTCGGCGCCTGGCAAATGTTCATCCGCAGCCCGATCGGCACCTGGCTGTCCAATCCCGAGCTCTATTACCGCTCGCTGACCGCGCACGGCACGGTGATGGGCTACGTCTTCCCGACCCTGGTCGCGATGGGCTTCGGCTACGCCATCAGCGAGTCTGCGCTGGAGCAGCGTCTTGTCGGCGTCCGCTGGGCCTGGGCGGGATTCTGGCTGATTGTGGTCGGCGCGATCATGGCGATGGTCCCGGTCGGGCTCGGCCGCGCCTCGGTGCTCTACACCTTCTATCCGCCGCTGATCGGCAACGTCTTCTACTATCTCGGCGTCGTGCTGGTCGTGGTCGGCTCCTGGATCTGGGTCGCGCTGATGTCAGTCAATCTGCGCGTCTGGCGCAAGACCCATCCCGGCGCGCCGGTGCCGCTGGCGATGTTCGCCAACGTCGCGGGCTCGTATCTGTGGGCCTGGACCGCGGTCGGCGCCGCGCTCGAGCTGCTGCTGCAGATCATTCCGGTCGCGGCCGGGCTGAAGGCCACCATCGACGCCGGCCTTGCCCGCGTGTTCTTCTCCTGGACGCTGCACGCCATCGTCTATTTCTGGCTGATGCCGACCTACATCGCCTATTACACAATCGTGCCGCGCGCGATCGGCGGCCGCATCTATTCCGACAGCATGGCGCGGATTTCCTTCATCCTGTTCCTGGTGGTCGCGATGCCGATCGGCATGCACCACACCTTCGCGGATCCGCAGGTCGGCGCCGGCTTCAAGTTCATTCATTCGGCCTTCACCGCGCTGGTCGCGCTGCCCACGCTGCTGACCGTGTTCACGATCTGCGCCTCCGTCGAGATCGCGGCGCGCCTGCGCGGCGGCCGCGGCATGTTCGGCTGGATCAGGGCCCTGCCCTGGGACAATCCGATGATGCTGGCCCTCGCCTTTTCCTTCGTCATGCTCGGCTTCGGCGGCGCCGGCGGCCTCATCAACATGAGCTATCAGCTCGATGCGTCGATCCACAACACGCAGTGGATCACCGGCCACTTCCACCTGATCTTCGGCGGCGCCATCGTGATCATGTATTTTGCGATCGCCTATGATCTGTGGCCGCATCTGACCGGGCGCGAGCTGATCGATCTCCGCCTGATCCGCACCCAGCTCTGGCTGTGGTTCATCGGCATGATCGTCACGACCTTTCCCTGGCACTGGGTCGGCATTCTCGGCATGCCGCGCCGCATGGCCTATTTCGACTTCGGCGATCCCGCGATCGCGCCGCAGGCCCTCTCGGTCACCCTCTCGGCAATCGGCGGCTTCATCCTGCTGGCGTCGGGCATCATGTTCATCGTTATCCTGGCCCGCGGCATGCGTGCGCCGCTGGTCGACGCCGGCCCCTATCGCTTTGCGCTGGCCGTGCACCAGCCCACAACGGTCCCGGTCGCGCTCAACACCCACGCGCTGTGGGTGGCGCTGATGATCGCGCTGACCCTCACCAATTACGGCTATCCGATCCTGAATCTGGCGCTGAGCGAGGGCACGTCGGTGCCCGCCGTCTATGTGGGAGCGCAGTGATGAGTGCGCGCGAGCTCTTCACCCTCACCAATCGTTATTTCAAGACGAGTGTCGGCATCACGGCCGCGTTCTTCGTCGTGACGGCGATGGCGGGCTTTATCGTGCTGCCTTTCGCACAGCCCTGGGTTCAGTTCGCCAATGTCTGGGACGCGATCTGCAGCGCGGCCGGTGTGCCGCAACGCGCGGCAAGCGTGACTGCGCCGGAGCAGATCAAGCGCCTGTCGGGAGTCGTGCTGACGTCGAACACGCTGTCGCGCCCGAGCCAGGAGGCGATCGGCCGCGGTGCCACGTTGGCGCAGCGCTGCGCGATCTGTCATGGCCCGACGGGTGTCAGCCGCGCGGACTCGCCCAATCTTGCGGGTCAATATGCTGCCGTGATCTACAAGGAGCTGCACGATTTCCGCACGGGCGCGCGCACCAATGCCGTAATGTCGCCGTTCGCCGTCAATTTGACGGACCAGGAGATCGCAGATCTCTCGAACTATTACGCTTACCTGCCGCGGCTGCCGGCCTATCATCCGACGCCGCAATTGCCCAAGCCAAACATCGTGATCTACGGCGCACCGATGCGCGGCATCGCGCCCTGCGGCGCCTGCCATGGCAGCCTCGACAACAAAACCGGCAGCCCGTGGCTCGAAGGCCAGTCCGAGGCCTACATGAAGGCACAACTGCAGGCCTTCGCCACCGGTGAGCGCCGTAACGACATCAGCCAGCAGATGCGCAACATCGCGCGTGCGATGACGCCGCAGGAGATCGAGCAGGCCGCAGCGTACTATGCCTCGCAGCCACCGGATGTCGTGAAGGCGGTGGATTGAAATTTTGGCACGCCTGCCTCCCCATCGTCATTGCGAGCGCAGCGAAGCAATCCAGAGTCTCTCCGCGGAGGGATTCTGGATTGCTTCGTCGCAAGGGCTCCTCGCAACGACGGTGGAGAGAGCGTGCCCGTCCACTACGACGACGCCAGCTTCCGCCGTCCGTAGATCGCATCCGCCCGCTTCTCGAACGCGATGGAAAATCGCGCGAACGCGGCGTCGAACATCGAGCCCATCAGGAGCGCCAGCATGCGGCTCTTGAACTCGTAGGCAAGGAAGAAGCCGACGTCGCAAACGCTCTCGCCTTTGGACTCGAACGTCCAACGGTTTTCCAGATTGCTGAAGGGACCTTGCAGATATTCGACCAGGATCTTCAAATTGGCGCGGTCGAGCGTCACGCGGCTGGTGAAGGATTCCCTGACCAGCTTGAACGACACCGTCATGTCCGCGACCAGCACCTCGGTGCCGTCGGGTTTCGCCATGCGCTGACGGACCTTCAGCGCGCTGCACAGCGGCACGAATTCCGGGTAGCGCTCGACGTCGGCGACCAGATCAAACATCTCGGACGCGCTGTGATCGACACGGCGCTTGCTCGAAAAATTGGGCATGGCGATTCAGCGGGCGCTTGCTGCCCGCGCGGCCTTCAGTTTCGCAAAATCCTCGCCGGCATGATGCGACGAACGGGTGAGCGGGCTCGCCGACACCATCAGGAAGCCCTTCGTGTAGGCAACCTTCTCGTAGGACGAAAACTCGTCCGGCGGCACGTAACGCATCACGGCGTGATGCTTGCGGGTCGGCTGGAGATATTGCCCGATGGTCAGGAAATCGACGTCGGCCGAACGCAGATCGTCCATCACCTGCTGCACCTCGTGGCGCTCTTCCCCCAAGCCGACCATGATGCCGGACTTGGTGAAGATGGTGGGATCGAGCTCCTTGACCCGCTGCAGCAGCCGGATCGAATGGAAATAGCGCGCGCCCGGCCGCACCGTGAGATAGCACGACGGCACGGTCTCGAGATTGTGGTTGAACACGTCGGGCTTCGCCGCGACGACGATTTCCAGCGCCCCCTCCTTGCGCAAGAAATCCGGTGTCAGGATCTCGATCGTGGTCGAGGGGCACGCGGCGCGGATCGCGCGGATGGTCTGGGCGAAATGCGCGGCGCCGCCGTCGGCGAGATCGTCGCGGTCGACGGAGGTGATGACGACATGGGCAAGGCCCAGCTTGGCCACGGCCTCGCCAACGTTCTGCGGCTCGGCCGCGTCGAGCGCGTTCGGCATGCCGGTCTTGACGTTGCAGAACGCACAGGCGCGGGTGCAGGTGTCGCCCATGATCATGAAGGTCGCGTGCTTCTTGTCCCAGCACTCGCCGATATTCGGGCAGCCCGCCTCCTCGCACACCGTGTGCAGGCCGTTGGCGCGCACGATGTTGCGGGTGTCGGCATAGCCGCGGGTGTTGGGCGCGCGTACGCGGATCCAGTCCGGCTTCGGCGGCGAAGCGGAATCGGGCCGATTCACCTTTTCGGGGTGACGTGGGCGCAGCGGGTTCGAGATGGTATCGACAATAACGACCATGGGGTGTCCGGTCTGACCAAGTCCTACCTAGTCGGTCTGGCCGGGCATCGCAACCCGGCTCGCCCCGCTTCAGGGAACATGGCAGATATGGGCAATATCCTGCTCTGTTCTCTGGCGATTCTCACCTCGAATGGCTCCAGTCTCGAAGACCTCTACTCCCCGGCTCGGCAAAGCGCTGAAGCGTGCCTTTTTCGCACGCAGCGTCCACGAGGTCGCGCCCGACCTGATCGGTGCGACCATGCTGGTCGATGGCGTCGGCGGCCTCATTGTCGAAGTCGAGGCCTATCATCATACCGAGCCGGCGGCGCACTCCTATCGAGGCCCGACGCCGCGGAACCAGGTGATGTTCGGCCCGCCCGGCTTTGCCTATGTCTACCGCTCCTACGGCATCCACTGGTGCGTGAACTTCGTCTGCGAGGAGGAAGGCTCGGCCAGCGCCGTGCTGATCCGCGCGCTGGAGCCGACCCACGGCATCGCCGCGATGCGTCGGCGGCGCCATCTCCAGGATTTGCACGCGTTGTGCTCGGGCCCGGGCAAGCTGACCGAAGCGCTCGGCATCACCATCGTGCACAATGCCTTGCCGCTGGACCGTCCGCCGATCGCGCTGCATGCGCGGACGGAGGATTTGGAGGTCGTGGCCGGAATCCGGATCGGCATCACCAAAGCCGTCGAGCTGCCCTGGCGCTATGGCGTCAGGGGCTCGAAGTTTTTGAGCAAGCCGTTCCCGAAATAAGCTTAGGACGCCTGCTTGAGCCGCTCCAGCGCCTCGAGCAGCTTGGCCTTGCGGGCGAGCGCAGCCTCGCGCTTCTCGCGCTCCTCCTCGACCACCTCCTCGGCCGCGTTGGCGACGAATTTCGCGTTCGCCAGCTTGGACTCGGCGCGCTTGATGTCGGCGTCGGCTTTGCCGATCTCCTTGTCGAGACGCGTGCGCTCGGCGGCGACGTCGATCACGCCCTTCAGCGGCAGCGCAGCCACCTCGCCGCGCACCAGGAGCTGAACCGCGCCGTCGGGCGCACGGTCGGCGAAGGAGATGTCCGACAACCGCGCCATGCGCTTGATGACGTCGCTCCAGCGCGGCGCGCGCTCCTTCGTCTCGGCCGAGGCGCCGGCGAGCACAAGCGCCGTCAGGGTTGCCGGCGGGATGTTCATCTCGGCGCGCACCGAACGGATCTGCGTGACGAGGTCGATGACCCAGCCGATCTCGGCCTCGGCCGCGGGATCGGTGAAATCGGCATGGTCGAAGATCGGCAGGACCCAAACCGGCGAGACGAGCGCATCTGTCGGCCCCGTCGTCGCCGCGAGCATCGCAAGCTGCTCCGGCGTCGGTGCGGCCGGCTTCAGCGGCCACGGTGCCAGCGCGAGCAGACCGTCGCGCTTGGCCGTCACCTCCCACAGCTCCTCGGTGATGAAGGGCATGAAGGGGTGCAGCAGTTTCAGGATCTCGTCGCGCGCCCATGCCACCATGGCGCGGGTCTCGGCCTTGGCAGGGCTGTCGGGACCGAGCAGCACGGGTTTTGCGAGCTCGAGATACCAGTCGCAATAGACGTTCCAGACGAAGCGGTAGATGCTGCCGGCGGCGTCGTTGAAGCGATAGGCCTCGATCGCCTCGGTCACCTCCCGCGTGGTGTGCGCGCTCTCATGCGCGATCCAGCGGTTCAGCGTCTCCTTGACCTTGGCCGGCTCGAAACCCTCGGGCACGGCGCAGTGGTTCATCTCCGCGAAGCGCGACGCATTCCAGAGCTTGGTCGCGAAATTGCGATAGCCCTCGACACGGCTGGTGGCGAGCTTGATGTCGCGTCCCTGTGCGGCCATCGCGGCCAACGTGAAGCGCAGCGCGTCGGCACCATATTGGTCGATCAGGCTGAGCGGATCGATGACGTTGCCCTTCGACTTCGACATCTTGGCGCCCTTCTCGTCGCGGACGAGGGCGTGGATGTAGATCGTGGAGAACGGCACCTCCTTCATGAAGTGGAGGCCCATCATCATCATGCGGGCGACCCAGAAGAAGATGATGTCGAAGCCGGTCACCAGCGCGTTGGTCGGGTAGTAACGCTGCACTTCCGGCGCGTCTGCGGGCCAGCCGAGGGTCGAGAACGGCCACAGCGCCGAGGAGAACCAGGTGTCGAGCACGTCTTCGTCGCGCGTGATGAAGCCATCACGCTTGTTGCGGTCGAGCGCCATCTCGCGGCCCTGCTCGACCGTGATGACTTCCTGCTCGACGTAATAGCCGAGGGCGTGGCTGACGGCCTCCTCCTCGGTCTCGGCGACGAACACCTTGCCGTCGGGACCGTACCAGGCCGGGATCTGGTGGCCCCACCACAGCTGGCGCGAGATGCACCAGGGCTGGATGTTCTCCATCCACTCGAAATAGGTCTTTTCCCAGTTCTTCGGCACGAAGGTGGTTTCGCCCGAACGCACGGCGGCCATCGCGGGCTTCGCCAGCGTCTTGGCGTCGACATACCATTGGTCGGTCAGATAGGGCTCGATCACCGTGCCGGAGCGGTCGCCATGCGGCACCATGTGGGTGTGCGGTTCGATTCGCTCGACGAAGCCGAACGATTCCAGCCGCTCGACGATGCGCTTGCGCGCTGCAAAGCGATCGAGCTTGTTGAACTCCTCGGCGAACTGCGCGGCACCTTCCGGCAGGTCGCGCAGATAATCCTCGTTGTCGAGGAGATCGAGGCAACCTTCCTTGTCGATGACGCTGATCCGGGCGAGGCCGTGGCGATTGCCGACCTCGAAGTCGTTGAAGTCGTGCGCCGGTGTCACCTTCACCGCGCCCGAGCCCTTCTCCGGATCGGAATAGTCGTCGGCGACGATCTGGATCTTGCGGCCGACCAGCGGCAGGATCACGTTCTTGCCGACCACCTTCTGATAGCGCTCGTCTTCGGGATGCACGGCGACGCCGGTATCGCCGAGCATGGTCTCCGGGCGCGTGGTGGCAACGACGATGAAGCTCGAGGGATCCTCGGGGCTGAACGTCGTGCCCTCGATCGGATAGCGCAAGTACCAGAGGCTACCCTTGACCTCGGTCTGTTGCACTTCGAGATCGGAGATCGCGGTGAGCAGCTTGGTGTCCCAGTTCACCAGCCGCTTGTCCTTATAGATCAGGCCGTCGCGGTGCAGCTCGACGAACACCTTGACCACGGCCTTGGACAGGCCCTCGTCCATGGTGAAGCGTTCGCGCGACCAGTCGCAGGAGGCGCCGAGCCGCTTGAGCTGGTTGATGATGGTGTCGCCGCTCTCGGCCTTCCACTGCCAGACCCGCTCCAGAAACTTCTCGCGGCCCATCTCGCGGCGTCCGGGCTGCTGGCGCTCCATCAGCTGCCGCTCCACCACCATCTGGGTGGCGATGCCGGCATGGTCGGTGCCGGGCTGCCACAGCACGTCGCGGCCGCGCATGCGCTCGAAGCGGCACAGGATGTCCTGAAGCGTGTTGTTGAGGGCGTGGCCCATGTGCAGCGAGCCCGTCACATTCGGCGGCGGGATCACGATGGTAAAGGGCACTGCGTCGCGGCGGTCGGGGCGGCCGGCCTTGAAGGCAAGGCTGTCCTCCCACACGACGGACATGCGGGCTTCGATATCGGCGGGTTGGTAATTTTTCTCGATCATGGCGCTGTTAGAAAGCCGCGCACGGGGTCCAAGTCAACGGACAAGTCAACGGAAAGGTCAGGGACAGCCAGGCGGCAACAGGGCTTTCCGGTCCGGTCGGAATATGACGCACAAGCAGGGCTTTATGAGGGCTCTGCGGCCCGATCTACCTGCCGCCGCGCGATACCCGCTCGATTTCGGCCTTCACGATGCGTTCAACGAGGCCCGGCAAATTGTCGTCCAGCCAGGATTTCAGCATCGGACGCAGCATCTCCTTGACCAGATCCTCCAGCGTACGCGCATTGCTGCTGAGCACTGTGTGGGCCAGGGAATTGAAGGCGGATTCGACCGCGGAGACCGTCGATTGCGCCAGCATCGGCTGTTGGGGCGGCAGTGGGGGCGCATCGAAATCCACCGGCGCATAGGATGCCGGCGTCGGACGCGGCGGCGGCGATTCGGCGAATTCGAGATCGTCGCGGGGCTCGACCTTGCGGAAGCTCGGCGGCGGCGGAGGTGGCGTCGGCTCCATCGCCAGCGCCATATCGTCGGTCAATTCCAGCACGTCCGGCTCAGGTTCGGGCTCTGGCTCGGGAACGCGGATTTCCGGCGCAGCCGTGGCCGTGTCGAGGCCCGCCAGCAGCGCGTCGATATCGTCCTGATTGTTGGATGCATCCGCCTCGGGTGCGGGGGCCGGCGGCGGCGCCGGCTTTGCGGCCGGAGTCGGTGCGGGCTTCTCGGCGGCCGGTTTGGGCGGCGCGACCTTGGACGGCGGAATATCGCTGATCGCCTGCGGCTTCGCTGGCGCGGCGGGGGCGGCAGCTTTCTCGGGCTTGGCTGCATCCGCCGGCGGCGGCTTGGCCTCATCGTCGGCAATGATGCGCCGGATCGAGGCCAGAATCTCCTCCATCGAGGGTTCTGTGACCTTTGCAGGCTGCGTCATCTCCGACTCCACATCATCAACGCCCTCGCATGCGTTGTTTTACACCAAGCACGACAGGATTGGCCGGTTCCGGATGGGTGGCCCGACATTTTCGTCGCGGCAGCCCGACTTGTCCCCAGATGACGGCTCAACGTGCAGCGGTGCGCCCCTGCCCTCGGCACTCATGCTTTACGCACACGGCATCGGATGCAGAGCGAATCGGCCCGCATCTTCTTGGCAAGGCTATGTCAGGGATTTTGATGATTGCAAGCAAAGCACCGGTCGGCTTCGGCTATTCGCGAGGCCGACCGGATGATTACGGGACTCTAGCGTCCGTCTGGCGTGCGTACGCCGGCCCAGCTGTCGCGAACCTGTTGGTAGTGAACGCTGGGATCGTAGACCGTGGTGTTGAGGCCGAGGACCTGCGGCGCGAGACGACCGACCGCATTGAGCACCGAATAGGACGCCACCACGCGGTCATGCTGGGCAGTGACGAGCGCAACGCGTGCGTTCACCAGCGCCTGCTGCGCGTTGAGCACGTCCAGCGTGGTACGCTGGCCGGCCTTGGCTTCTTCGCGCACGCCGTTCAGCGCGATCTCGGAGGCCGTGACCTGCGCCTGCGCAGATTGTACCTGCGCCTTGCCGGCTTCCAACTGCCCCCAGGCCTGCACGACGTTGGCGCGGGTCTGATCGCGGGTGGTTTCGAGATTCAGGCGCTGCTGCGCCAGGTTCTCTTTGGACTGCCGGATCAGCGAATATTCTGCGCCGCCCTGATAGATCGGTATGGAAGCTGTCGCGATGGCGGACGCGGTATTCGTTCGGAAGACATTCAGAGTCTGCTGGTACGACGTGCTGACAGCAGCCTGGACGGTGACCGTCGGCAGCAGCGCGCCCTCGTTGATCTTGACCTGGAGATAGTTGACGTCGATCCCGAACATCGAAGCCGTGACGTTGGGGTTCTCCACCAGGCTGAGACCGACGGCGGAGGCGAGCGTCGCGGGCAGAAATCGATCGACCGGCGAGCCCGGTGCCAGGTTCGTCGGCTCGTTGCCGATGATCCGGCGAAAATTCGCGCGCGTCGTCGTGAGATTCGATTCGGCAGTCAGGGCCTGGGTCCTGCCGGCCGCGAGCTGCGCTTCGGATTGCGCCACGTCCGTGCGCGTCACTTCGCCGACATTGAAGCGATCGCGGGTTTGCTTGAGCGTCTGTTCGAGCACGCGCACGTTGCTGCGCTGAACTTCGAGAGTCGCCGAATCACGCAGGAAGTCCATGTAGGTCGTGGCAGCCTGCAGCAGGACCGTCTGCTCAAGCACACGCAACGCCTCGCGGGACCCCGAGACCTGACTCTCCGCCGCACGCGTCCTGTTGGCGGTCTGATTGCCGTTGTAGAGCGTCTGGTTGACCGTCAAGCTGGCGCTGTTGGGCTGAAGCGGCTGCGTGGAAAGGGGGTTGTTGCTATGGATCGTTGGGCCCTTCTGCGTCTGTTGGATATCCTGATATTGATAGCCGGTGCCGAGGGTCACGTTGACCTTGGGGCGGTAGCCCGACAGCGCCTGCGGCACGTTCTCGTCGGTCGAGCGCGCCTGGGCGCGCTGCGCGTTGAGCTGCGGATTGTTCTGATAGGCGCGCACCAGCGCAGCCTCGATCGTATCCGCCAAGGCAGGCGTAGGCGCGGTAAGCGCCAGCAGCAGGACCGAAACCGCTGCTCCGGTGAAGAGCTTCACCCCATGCATCCAAAAATTCCGTTCATTCTAACGCCCGGCTCGTGCCCGCGAGCTGGGTTACCGTCTACGAGTGGAGTCGTTGCCCCGTCGCAACATAGGACGCGGTCAAGCGCGACGGAACTACCTGAAAGGTGTCCGCAGTGGAAACTCTTCACGTGCAGCATCCCGGCCACACTTCTGATTCAGAACGGGATTTTAACGGGCTAAAGCCGCTATCGGCCGTCAGAACACGAAGGCGGCGGCCCGTTCCAGCCCGGGAAGGACCGGGGCCGCGGCATCGAACAGCGCCCGATGGCCGAATTCGCCGTGGGTATGGGTCACGATCATGGCTCGCGGCGGCCTGGATTCGGCCGAAACCCCCAACAGGCGCCCACCCTCCTTGAGCTGCCCGAGCAGCCCTGCCGGCGTCACCTCGGTGGCGCCGTTGAGGACGATCACATCATAGGGGCCAGCAGCGGGATCACCCTCGGTACAGGCCGCGGCCTTGCAGGCCACGTTGGCGAGCCCGAGGGCGGCGAAGACGTCATTGGCCTTCTTGGCCAGGGCCGAATCGCATTCCGTCGCGGTGACCTGGCGGGCGAGCTTGGCGGTCAGCGCAGCGAGATAGCCCGTGGCGCAGCCGACGACCAGCACGTTGTCACCCTCGCCGATCTCGGCGGCCTGGAGCAGCTTGCCGGTCAGCTGCGGCTTCATCAGGAACCGCTTGCCGCCCCCCTCGCTGACGTCGAGATCGAGGTCGAGATACGCCAATGCCTGCCGGCTGGCCGGCACGAAGGCCTCGCGCGGAACCGTGAGCATGGCGTCGAGAACACGACGGTCGGTGACGTCACTGGTGCGCACCTGGCCATCGACCATTTTTAGGCGCGCCGTCGAGAAAACGGACATTTGCGGACCCTGCAAGGCGGACGATGCCGCGGACGAAAGTTGGCGGCATCTTTGGAACAGGCCTTGCGAAAACGCAACATGGCTTTGGCCCCCGCGAACCGGGCCCAACCGCAACTCGCAACGTCGAGAGGGCGAGGCCTATTCGATCGTGACCGCGAGACGGCCGATCAATGCGGCGACTTCATCCAGCCGTGCCGAATCGTGGGTCTCGACCGCGCGCGCCAGACAGGCGAGGCATTCGTCGTCGCTGAGTTCGGGGATGTCCGCCGGCAGAATGGAGGGAGCCAGCGGGGAACGGTCGACCTGGATGTCTCGCATGGGAATCAGCTCCGTAAAGGACCGGTCTTTGGAAGCTCGATTTCAATTGAGTCGTTTTGGCGTCACCGCGGAGGATGCCGGCTCGCCCCGGTACACATCTAATTGAGAATTTGCCGCAACGAGATCGCACGCCAGATCAGAGTCTCGGCGCAAGTCACTGAAGATGAAGCGGAATTTGGCTCCCCGGGCTGGATTCGAACCAGCGACCATCCGATTAACAGTCGGATGCTCTACCGCTGAGCTACCGAGGAAAAGGGCGAACCCGTCGTTCGCGCGCGGCTGCGTATAACAAAGCCGCTTGCGCTTGCAAAGGACGAATTCGCTATCTGGCACATTGCGGCGAGGAAGGGGGCATGGCCCCTCCTCCGCCTGACCTCAGGTCAAGTTACTCGGCGACGAACGAAGTGGTCTTGGTGCCGGAATCGTAGCGCAGCCGGAGTGCGGTGAACTTGCAGAGGTTGACGTTCTTCCAGAGCACGGTCTCGTCATAGTTCTGCCAGTCGACGCGGACGTTCCAGACACAGCCATCGTCATCATCGTCGAACTCGACATAGGTGCTCGCCTGGTTCTGCAAAACCTTCTCCAACTCGTTGTCCCATTCGTCCATGCCATCGTCCGGGGCGTTGAAGCCCAGGAATTTGATGGCATAGCCAGTCTCGTTGACGACGGTGACGTTCCGGGCGTCAGCCGCGAACGACGGCGCGGCCGCAATCGATAGGCCGATCGCGATCAGTGCAGACAGAAAATACTTCATATGAAATTCCCCCGATCGAAACGGGCTTTCGGTGCCTGACGTCGATCGGCGCAGGCGCCGCGGCAACTAATGGCGTTGCCTTGAAGGATTCGTCGGAGGCGCAATCGAAAGGTTCGAGACGCGATCGATCCGCCTCCGGCTCGTTGCACGACGCGAGACGCGCAACGAGCCAATTCATATCGATTCGAATTCTCCGCAGCAATGAACCGGCATTCATAGATCGGCGCGGTTTGTTGTCTCCGGCGCGGGCGCCGGCACCGCGGCGCCATTGCTCTTCCCCGTCACGGCGCCGACCAGCGCCTTTACGGGATCCTCGCCCGGCGCAAAGCCGCTCTGGCGCAGGATCTCGTCGATCATCGGACGCAGCGCGTGCACCTTGAGGAGTTCGCCGGCAAGCCCCTCGCCGAAGCCGACATTGCCTCCGCCGACGCCATTGCCGCCGAACGCCCCGCCGGTATGGAGGATGCGGACGTCCTTCAGGTTTCCGATGGGCTTGACCATTTCGGCCAGCGCCGACGGCATGATCTCGATCCGCTTCTTGGCGAGTTCGAAGTCGATGACGTTGGCCCCCAGCTTGTTCTGTGCCTCGTTCTTGAGTGTGATGATGGCGGCCTCGGCCTCGCCGATATTCCTGACGCCAACCGCCTTGATCTTGTTGGACTCGGCTTCGGCGGTGGCCAGCGTCTTGGTGGCCTCGGCGCGATCGAGCGCGGCCTTCTTCTCGGCTTCGGCCGCCACGATCACCTCGGTGGATTTTCGCTCGGCCTCGGTGCGCGCGGCGAGCACCTGGGTGAGACGGGCACGATCGGCAACCTCGACGGCGCGGGCGGTCACGACCTTTTCTTCCGCGGAAACGGCGACCGCTTCGGCCGTCTTGGCTTCGGTCACGGCTTCCGAGGTCTGCTTGCTCTTGGACGCGATCTGGATCTCGTTCTCCTGGGTGGCGATCTGGATCTCGCGCTGCGCATCGGTCTTGCGCTTGTTGATCGCCAGGTCAGATTCGATCACTGCGGTTTCCTTCACCTGCTTGGCGCCCGCCTCCTTCTCGGCGACCGCCCGGTCGGTATCGATGCGGGCATTCTCCTCGGTCAGGCGCGCGGTTTGGGTCGCGGTTGCGACCTCGGCGCGGGTGCTCGCAGTTTTGTTGGCGATGTCGCGCTCCTGCGACAGTTCGGCCTCCTTCTTGGTCCGCTCGATCGTCAGGGTCTGCTGCCGCGCCTCGAGGTCCTTCTGTGCGATCGCTACCTCGTTGTCGCGCACAATGGCGTTGCGGTCGCGGCGACGAGTCTCGGTGACCGTCTTCAATTGGGTGAGACCTTCAGCGTCGAAGAAATTCTCCGGATTGAAGAATTTGACGTCGGTCTGGTCGAGTTTGGTCAGGGACACCGATTCAAGCTCGAGGCCGTTCGATTTCACGTCGGACTCGACCGTGGCCTGCACGTGCTTGACGAAGTCGGAGCGCTTCTCCTGGAGCTCGAGGATACTCATGGTGGCCGCCACCGAACGCAGACCGTCGACAAATTTCGCCTCGACCTGGTTGCGCAGCGCCTCGGCGTCGTTGGTCAGCGCGCCCAGCGTCTGGCTCGCCAGCGCGATGCTCTCATCGTCCGGGCGAACGCGCACGTAGAATTCGGCGACGATATCGACGCGCAAGCGATCCCTGGTGATCAGGGATTCCCGCTCCTTGCGCTCGACGGTCAGTCGCAGCGTCTTTAAATTGACGCTGGCATAGGAGTGGAAGATCGGCAGGATCATGGCGCCGCCGTCGAGCACGACCTTCTTGCCGCCGAGGCCGGTGCGCACGAAGGCCTCGTCGCGGGTGGCGCGCTTGTAGAGAATGGTGAAGACGATCCCGAGGACGACGATCAGCGCGACGCCGATCATGGCCGGGACTGCGATGTCGAACATGATGTTCTCCAATTAATAAATGACTGCTAGCTGCTTAGAGTGGGTTTGGACGGCTTGAGTTCATCGTCGGCCTTCACCGCCACGAAGCGGGTGCCGGCGCGATCGACCAGCAGGACTATGGTTCCCTGCGGCAGGGTCGACGATGACGGTGCGGCAACCGCCCAGACGAAATGCCGGTTACCGTGAACGTCGGCGACGCTGACGCGGCCGGGCGGTCCCTGGTCGAGCGGACCAATGACGACCTCGCCGACGCGGCCGACGAGATCGCCGAGGCCGACCGCATAGCTTTCGTCTTTGGGAATGGCCCGCGCGATGGCGCGGCTGGTGGCGCGAACGAGCGGAACCGAGACGACGACCGCCCCTACCGAGGCGACCGTCGCTGGTAAGGGACCGGCCACCATCCGCGCGATGTCCTGGATCAGGAAGCCGGTGATTGAGAAGGCACCGAGCAGCAACAGCAGGAAAATCAGCAGCGGCACGCCGCCGAGATTGATCCAGGAGATGGCGTTGACGACGCCATTGTCGCTGGGATGACCGAAATCGATGGTGGTGCCGAGCATTTCGCTCAGGGAGGCCCCGACCAGCATCGAGACCACTTCGATCGAGCCGACAATGAGGATCATGGCCGCCGCGATCGCGAACGGCCTGACCTCGGGCGACATGACATGTTCGAGCAGTGCGCTCATGACACAGGTCTCAGGAGCGCGACTTCAACCGGGCCAGCCTCGCTGCAATCTCCTTGTCGCGATGCAACGTGCTGAGCTCGTCGATGTCGCTCGAGAACGGGATGGATGCCGGAACGCCGGTGGCGCGCGCCACCGCCCTGCCCGCACGCAGCGCCTTGGCCGCCGCCGAGGTGCCGCCGGGCTTCCGCAGTGAAGTCGAGGCCTGGTGACTTGCGGCCGCCTCGCTCTTTTCGAGGTCGGCGCGGCGCAGTTCGGCGTCCTGGAGCGCGGAGAGAACGGCACGCAGAGACGTCACGCACTGCTCGATCTTTTCGTTGTTCTCGTCGATGGCGCGGGAGAGCACCTCGAACTGGGCCTCCAGATCCATCTGCCGCGCGATGCCCGAGCGGGCGAGATCGTCGCGGCTATCAGCGATCGCGCCCTCGATCTTTGGAGCGAGATCGGTCATCTCGCGCTCGATCTCGGTGCGGCGCGCGTTGAGGCGATATTCTTCGGCCCGCGCAGACGCGAGCGCATCTCGCGCCTCGGCCTCGGCGCGCTCGATCTCGCGGATGGCCTGTCCGACCACCCCAAGCTTGTTCTTGCCTTCGGCCTGCTCGATCGCGTCGTAGGCAATCCCGGCGATCAGGCGTCCGACCCGCGACAGGAAATTCTCGGGAGCGGCAGCGATGGTATCCATGGCGTTCTCCTCCTCTGGCAGATTGTTCGGCGTGACGCCGTAGTGAACTTCGAAACCGTCGTCGGTGCGGATCAGGTGCGCGGGCACGCTCTGGCCCCAGCCCTCGGCATAGCCGGCGTAGTCGAAGGGCACGCTGAAGCGCCCTTGCACGGTGGCAATCGAAATGGTGGCTGGACCTTTGATCTTGGCAAGCTTGTCGTCGAGCGGTAGGCGGCGCCCCTGGGCCGCGCGATAGTCGGCGCGGTCGCGCAGGCCCAGCGTCACCAGCCGCGAGGGCAGCGCGGTCTGTTTGCGGATTGGCTCATAGGCATGAGCATGCAGCAGGACGACGTTGGAACCCACGTTATGGCTCCGCGCCACCTCGTCCAGGATCTCCATCATGCGGTCATAGGCTCTGAACGTCGCCTCCAGCGCGGCCTTGGCGGCGGGGTCAGGCGCAAGTCGGTATCGCAGCGCCGATGGCGCGTTTCGGGGTGACAGGTTCACGGAAAGCACTAAAGCACCATCTTGGTACTTCAGGAAGAGGAGGCTTGATCACGTTCCACTGATCCTTTGGCATCAGCGATTAGTCGAGGCGGCTGAAGTCTGCGTTCAAGCGCTTGATCACTTCTAAATCGCGGCCGACCAAGACTTCTTGCACGCGCGGGTTGCAATTTGAGACGAAATGGAGGGTCCCGGACAAGCGAAGCGCCGAGCCGGGAGCCAGGAGCCAGGAAGTCGCACACACGCTGTGGCATCGGCTCCGGCTCAGCAGCGCACCGCTGAAGGAGCGCTGGGCTGCGTCCCGGGCACAAGACCGAGGTGGAGGCGCCCGCTCTCTCCACGTCATTGCGAGGAGCTCTTGCGACGAAGCCGTCCAGATCCCTACCATGGAGGATTTTGGATTGCTTCGCTGCGCTCGCAATGACGGAGCAAGCGGCATCGACGATCGCCAACAACTCCCATTCTGCGTCGCGGCCACAGCTTCGCGTCCTCGCGGCTTGGCTCGCCCGAGCTTTGCTTCGTCTCGTACACCCTCCTCGTCAGAGGGCGCAGGGAAGACCGGGTGCCGGCTGGCACCCACGGTCCACTGTGCGAAGGTTGCACTACAAGAGGCTGCAGCGGCATACAGGTGAAGCCCAACACACGGCCTTCCCTGCGCAGTGGTTGACGGCTTATGCCGAGCTCTCCCCGGGGAGCGATGCACTATTGCCCCCGTCGCCTTGTGGATGGCTGATGCTGCGTGCCCGGTCGGGCAGCGACATCACCACAAGACTTGACGCACAGACCCCGGGCGTCAGGACGACACGGTTTTGCCGTACGCGAGCCACACCGGTCGTGTGCGCGACGCCTTCGCTCACGGTTTCCCGCCCTGCGAGGCCCTTCGCGCCGATGCTGCCCGCGTCCACCGCAGCTCACCCCACGTTTCGTGACGATCGCGATACGCCCCTCTGACCGGGGTGAGGTGCCGACAAGATGCGATAAATCAGAATTTCTGTAAAGGCGAATATTTTCGCGCGAGCGGATTGACCTGTCGTTTGGGTGTTTTGCCCGTCGGGCGACGCAAGGTCTTGTAGCCCGGATGGAGCGCAGCGTGATCCGGGGGCCCTGTCTCCGCGGAACGAATCCCGGATTGCGCTGCGCTCCATCCGGGCTACGGACTGTCGTCTGACGGCCGACGGCACACCAGGTCGATCTCGATCAGTGCGTCATAGGCAAGTCCGGTGACGCCGACGCAGGTGCGGGCCGGCAGCCGTCCGGGCGCGAAGAATTCGCGATAGATCTCGTTCATCGCGGTGTAGTCTTCCTTGAAACGCGTGAGATAGATGCGTGTCATCACGACGTGCTCGAGACCGAGGTCGACGCCCGCCAAAACAACTTTCAGGTTCTCCATCACCGCCCTCGTCTGTGCGACGATGCCGTCGGGCAACACGCCCGGTGTTTGCGGCGTGTCCGGCATTTGGCCGGTGACGAAGACAAAACCGTCGGTCTCCACCGCGTGGCTGAAGGGCGCGACCGGCTTCGGTCCGCCGCTGATCATGTGGAATTTCACTGGGTATCCTTCGGTTTAAGGCGCGTTCTGAAACAGGCGCTTGCTGATGATCGCGTGCACGCCCCAATTGCCGTCGACCACCTGCGTGACGCCGAAGTCGACCGCGGCCGACATCAGCGCGATCGCCTCGTCCTCGCTCAGGCCCTTCACGTTCATCAGGAAGCGTCGCATCTTGCGAAACGCATCTTTCATGGCGAGGTCGAGCGAGGACTTTGCGTAGACCTCGCTCTGGCCCTGCGCGCCGAACTCGGCGAGGTAGTTGGGATGGCTGAATCCGGTCAGGACCCAATCGGACTCGGTCTCGATCAGGGGATAAGAGAGATCGGCGAACGGCTGACCGCCGAGGTCGGCCTTCTTGTGCAGGATCACCTCGAAGGTTCCGGTCATCGAGCATTCAATCGCGGTGCCGCTCAATTCGCCGTCACCTTGCGTGGCATGGGGATCGCCGACCGACAGCAATGCGCCGGGAACGGAGACCGGAAGATAGACGGTCGCCCCCTTCCCCAAGCGCCAATTGTCGAGATTGCCGCCGAAATAGGACGGCGGCACGGAGTCGATGAAATCGACCTCGCGCGGCGCCACCGCGATCACGCCGAAATGCGGGCGCAAGGGAATGCGGATGCCGTCGAGCACGGCGTGGCGGCGCTTTACCGTGCCGGGCAAGACCGGAACGCCGGGATAGTCATAGGTGGGGTGCACCACTCCAAACGGGTCGGTCTGCGGCTCCCAGCGGTAGGAATACAGCGCGCGGGCATGCGGCGCATCGGTGTCGTCGAAGATCTCGTAGATCGTCACGACCTCGCGCGGCTTCGGCCCTGAAAGAAATTCGTCGTAATGATAGCCCCACCAGGCCGCGACCGAGGAGCCGAACACGCGGCCTGAATGTTTCGGATGACGACTTGTGCGCGGTACGATGTCGAGGATCCGCACTTCCAGCACGTCGCCGGGCTGGGCGTCCTTCACCGACACAGGCCCCGTACAGATGTGCACGCCAAAGCCTTCGCCGGCGCCGCGCCCGAATATGCTGGCATCCATCGGACCTGCGCCGCGGCGATCGACGTTCTTCCTCGCCTTGGTCCAACCGAATACGCCTTCGGCGGCCGCATCGCCCGCGATCATCAGCTCAGGATCGTCGGAGGCGTGCTGCGTCAGCGTTTCGATCGTGACGGTATCACCCGAATTGATCTCGATCTGCGGTTGTAGCGCGCGACTGAAATATCCCCAATGAACACGGTTGGCTTCGATCGGAAGATGATGATGCTTGCGTTCGGCCGTTCTCGGCTCATCGATGTCGGTAGGAGCGAGATGGCCGCGCGCCTCGGCGCTCGCCTGGTGCACGCGAAGCTGGGCCAGCGCATCCTGCGGCCAGCCGCGCTGACCGGCTATCCCCTGCTGCGTCGTCGCCCGCTCCGCCTCCTGCTGGCGAAACTCGCGCGGCGGCAGTCCGAAGCGATGGCGGAAGGCGCGGCTGAAATGCGCGGAATCGCCAAAGCCATAGGCGTAGGCGATCTCCGAGATCGAGCGATGCGACTCGGACGGATTGGACAGATCGGCCCAGGCGCGCTGCAGCCTCCGCTCGCGCACGTAGTGAGTAAAGTTGTCGCCGACGGTCTCGAACAGCTTTTGCAGATAGCGCTCGGAAATCCCTTCCGCCTGCGCGACGCGCGCCGGCACCAGTTCGGGATCGTCGAGGCGGCGTTCGATGGTCTGGCAGATCCGGTGCAGCAGTGCCGACTGCGTCGCACTCGATCCGGCGTCGGATGTCGAAGCCGCCAATTGATGGGCGAGTGTCAGCAGGAGATCGACGAGCGACTGCGTGACCGCATTCCATTCGGCATCGCTCAGCGTGTCGAGCGTGCGCGCAGTCGCGTCCATCAAGCGCGCGAAGACGTCGGCAAAGCCGCTGGGCGGAACAACCCTGGGTTCGCCGAGCCGCGGCCTACCCGAGAGGCGGCCGTGCAGCGCCTCCGACGTCACCGACAGCACGATGGCGCGCATGTCGCGCTGGAACACGATGCTCCAGTCCCCGCTCCGCGGCAGCAGCACGAGATGACCGACCGGAACGATGCGATGGCCGCCGGCGCTCTTGAGCACCATGCCGTCTTCGACCGGCATCAGCGCAATCGGCAGGTCTTCGTTGGCCTGCGTGCGCGGACCAATGGTCTGGGCGCCGGCCGCCATGCGCGTCAGCGCGACGCCTGCGGCGTGGCGATGCGACGCCGTTGCGTGCCCGTCGAGGAAGGAATGGCCCGCCGCCGGCTGCAGGCCGACCGCGGCCAGCACGTCCCGCCAGGCTTCGGGGCGGTCGTCTTGCGCGTAGGACTCGCTCGTGAAGGGACGGAAGCTCATCGGATCGACCCAGATTGCAGTGGATCGAAGCAACCTCTGTGCCAGACGCACGCGGTCATCCGTCGCAGCGACGGGCCGCAAATGACGGTTTTTGGTCACGCGCTCATCCTGGAAACGAGCTGTTCTTCAGAGTGTTAGAGCGGGATATCAACGTCGAGCACGATGCGTAGCCCGGATGGAGCGAAGCGTAATCCGGGGCCTTCTGAGTCCGCCGTGACAAACCCGGATTACGCTTCGCTCCCTCCGGGCTACGGCACATCAGTCGCACCGAAAGATGTTCTTGCGGATCGTGCCGTGTACGCCCCAATTGGCGTCGACCACCTGGGTGACGCCGAAATCGGCGCCGACCGATAGCAGCGAGATCGCCTCGTCCTCGCTCAAACCGTGCACGGTCATCAGGAACCTCCTGAGCTTGCGGAACGCATCGCGCATCGCGCGGTCGAGACTCGAGTGATTGGCAATCTCGGTTTGTGCATGGGCGCCGAGCGCGGCGAGGTAGTTCGGATAGGTGAAGCCGTAGAACGACCAGGCCTGATCGGTCTCCAGCATCGGATGGTCGAGACCTTCGAGGCTGGTGCCGGCAAGATCGGCCTTCTTGTGCAGGACGAACTCGAAATCGCCAGTCAGCGAGGTCTCGATCGCGGTGCCGCCAAGCTCGCTGTCACCTTGCGCGGCGTGGGGATCGCCGACCGAGAAATAGGCGCCGGGGACCGCGACCGGATAGAACATCCGCGCTCCCTTGCCGATGCGCCAGTCATCGATATTGCCGCCAGTATAGCCCGGCGGGATCGAGCTGACGAAATCGGCCTCCGACGGTGCGAGCCCCATGGTGCCGAAATGCAGCCGTGCCGGCACCTTGACGCTTGCGAGGATGTTCTCGCGCTTCCTGATGGTGGCGTGATCGACGCGCACGCCGGGATAATCGATGGTCGGATGCACGATGCCGTCAGGATCGGTCTGCGGCGTCCAGACGTAATTGTAGACGGCCTTGGCGCAGGGCTCGCCTGACGTGTCGAGCTCGAAGATGGTGACGACCTCGCGCGGCTTCGGCTCCTCGATCAGATCGTGATAGTGAAACCCCCAGTTCGCGGCGACGTTGGAGCCGAAGCAGCGCCCGGCATGACAGGCGCTGCAGCTCGGCCGCGGCCTGATATCGAGGATGCGCACTTCGAGGATATCGCCGGGCTCGGCGCCTTCGATCGCGACCGGACCAGTGAGGAGATGCACGCCGATCCCCTCGCCTGCGCCGCGGATGAACGGGCCTTCCGTCGGGCCCGAACCGCGCCGCGCGACGGCCTTGTGCTCGCGCGTCCACTGGAACACGCTCTCGGCGCCGGGATCGCCTTGGATCATGCGCTCGTAATCATCGTTGGCGTGGTGGGTCAGCGTCTCGATGGTGGCGCGGTCGCCCGAGCGCAGCGTCACGGCCGGCGCGACCTTTTTGGAGAAATAGCCCCAGTGAACGGTCTTCGGCGAAACCGGCAGCGTGAAATGCTTCATGAGGTGGCCTCTTCTGGAAACGCGGTCTTGAACGGTGTGGGTGCGGCTCTCATCGCACCGCCTCCGGAGTCTTGTCGGCTTCCATCACGCTGAGGAAACGTGCCGTCAGCGGATTGCGGGGATTGGAGAGCACCTCGTGCGCGGGCCCCTCCTCGATGATCGTGCCGCCGCTCAGGAACGCGACACGGTCGGCGACCTCGTCGGCGAAGCGGATCTGGTGGGTCGAGATGATCATGGTGAGGCCGTCATCGATGGCGAGCCGCCGGATCACCTCCAGCACCTCGCTGACGAGCTCGGGATCGAGCGCCGAGGTCGGCTCGTCCAGGAGCAGCACGCTGGGGTTCGGTGCGAGCGCTCGGGCGATTGCGACGCGCTGCTGCTGGCCGCCGGAGAGATGCCGCGGCAGCGCGTCGGCACGGTGCGACAGCCCGACCCGGTCGAGCAGCTCGGCGGCGCGGCGATCGGCATCGATGCGGGTCATGCCGTGCACCCAGCGCAAGGGACCCGCGATGTTCTCCTTGGCCGAGAGATGGGCGAACAGGTTGAATTGCTGGAACACCATGCCCACGCCCACGCTTGCCCGCTCATTGGCGATCGCGCGTGGCGGCAGCAGCTTGCCGTCGTCGTCAAAACCGAGACGCCGGCCGCCGACACGCACGGTGCCTCCGTCCCAGCTTTCGAGATGATTGATGCAGCGGAGCAGCGTGCTCTTGCCGGAGCCGCTGGGCCCGAGCAGCGCGACGACCTCGCCGACACGCACCGTGAGATCGAGGCCGCCGAGCACCTTTTGCGCGCCGTAGCTCTTGGTGAGGTCCCTGGTCTCGACCGCGATGTTGTTGCGCGAAATCGTCGCCGCACGCCGGGTGCGCTCCTCGCGGGTCAGCGCCCGCGGCGGCGTGTCGACAGGCTGCGCCTGCACGGGTTCGGGCTCATGCGCCGTGACCGCGGCAAGTTCGAGCTTGGTGGCGAGATCGACGCGGCGCCAGGGCAGATAATCGGCGAGCTTGCGCTGGCGACCTTTGGTGCGATCGAGATCGAGCAGCCATTCGACGAAAAGCTGGATGATGCTGATGGCAAAGGTCAGCACCAGATACAGCAGGCCCGAGGCGAAGAAGATCGAGAAGAAGTCGAAGGTCGAGGACGCAAGCTGGGTCGAGCGCAGCGTCAGCTCCTGGACCGCGACCACCGAGGCCAGCGAGGAGTTCTTCAGCGCGCTCACAGCCTCGTTGCCGAAGGCCGGGATCATGGTGCGGATCGCCTGCGGCGCGATCACCCGCCACATCAGAATCCGCGGCGTCATGCCGAGCGCCTGGCCGGCCGTCACCTGCCCGCGATCGACGCCGAGCACGCCGGCACGCAGCATCTCGGCGATGAACGGCGCCTCGTTGCAGGCCAGCGCAAGGCCGGCTGCCAGCACCGCCGGCAGCTTGATGCCGATATGCGGAAGCGCGTCGTAGGCGAACACCATTTGCAGGATCAGCGGCGTGCCGCGGAAGATCACGGTGTAGGCCCTGGCGATCGCCGCCAGAAACCAGAAGCGGGAGAGCTGCATGCCGGCGAGGATCAATCCGAGGATCAATCCGCCGCCGAGCCCGAGGGCAGTCACCTCGAGGGTGAGCTCGATGCCCTCGAGCAGATACGGCATGCTCAGGTAATGGAGGAACAGCGACATCAGTCAGCCGTCAGAATGTCAGGCTCCTTGAAATTGTTCACGTCGAGCCCGTGCTTCTTCAGAAGCTCCATATGCGTGCCGGCCTTCTGCACCTCGATCAGGGCGGCGAGCACGGCGTCGCGGAATTTCGGCTTGTCCTTCGGGACGGCGATGCCAACGGAATACGGGATCGTCACCGCGATCGCCTTCTCCAGCTTGTCCGGATAGGCCTTGACCGCGCTGTCGACGGTGTTGACGTCGTTGACATAGGTGTCGGCACGACCGGCGAGGATCGCCTGGATGCAGTTGGCGTTGTTGTCGTAGAGCTGGATGGTCGGCTCGGCCTTGCCGGCCTTCTTGCACTCGGGCATCAGCGCCTGGATCAGGGGCACCTCGACATAGCCGGTGTTTTCGGCAGCAGCGGCGCCGCACATCGACATGTTGATGCCGTTGATGCCCTTCGGATTGCCCTTGGCGACCAGCACGCCGTCAAACACTTTCGAATAGGTGATGAAGTCGGCGGCCTTGGCGCGCTCCTTGGTAGCATAGATGTCGGAAATGACGATATCGGCCTGTCCCGCGGCGAGCGTGGTCAGAAGTGCCGCGAACGTCACCGGCTTGTAGGTCAGCTTGAAGCCGAGGCATTCGCCGATGGCTTCGCCCAGATCGATGTCGAAGCCGATATATTGGCTGGGGTTCTTCGGATCGATGGTCTCATAGCCCGGCGTGTGCGGATTGATGGCATTGACCAGCGTCTTGCCCTTCCAGTCCGGATATTTGTCCTGGAGCGCGGCGCAGGCCCCAGGCGCCGCAGCTTGCGCGCTCAGGGGCGCGGCTGCCAGCGCGCCGAAGGCGACGGCAGCGCCGAGCGCGGCCTTGCGCCAAGACAGCGATGCACGCGCGTTCCCCCACGCCTGGGGCAATACCGGTCTTTCCATGTCCAGCTCCTTCGAATTGTCATGGCAATGGCCATGTTCCAGATCTCGGAAGCGAGCCTAGGAGGAGAGCGGACCGGAAAGCTTGTCCGCGGGCGTACAAAAAATTGGATGGAGGAGCCCGTGATTTGGGCAGGCGACTGCCCAAAAACTGTTCGTGAATGCGGGACGCTCGCGGAATGTATTTCCGAATTCGGAAGAACCACATGATCTTGCGTAACGCCGCGATCTGCCCGATCAGGGAACCATTCGGTGATGTCATTTGACAGAGATATGATACTCGCAGGACGCATCTGCGGCCGACATCCACATCACTGCCGTCCACAGCCTGTCCGCAGCATAACCACAGGCATATCCACAGGCCGACTATGCCGGATTCGCGAGCTCCCGCGAGCCACTTGCTGCGCACAAACCCACAGGGCCGGTATGTCAGCCGCCGGCCTGATCGAACACGGAGCGGCAAGCCTCACTCAAGCTTGGTCTGTTACGGCGCAGGCAGGCCGTGATGGCGCGAACGTTGGGGATTTCGCCGGCACAGAGTCGGTAGACGTCGGGGGTACAGGCCCGGCGTTGCTCGGCCGTTCCCTGCTGCGCGTGGGCGGCGGAGGCAAACAGCGTCAGGAACAGCCCGACCGTTGAGGCGCGACGCGCCCGGCTTTTCACACCCGCAAACCGCAAGAACCTCGCCTTCATGACCAGTCTCCCGTCTGCCCTGCCCGCCGGCCTGCATTGGCCGGTGAGCAAAGGGGTAGGAGAAACAAACAGCGGAAGATGTGACCTCCTTCACACTGCGGGCACGCGGCAGGAACCTAATCTCCCCAAGAGGATTTCATGACTCGCTAACCAATCGGGACCCGATTGGCGGATCGTTAAAATGCGAACGATCGGCTCAACCGGGAAACAAACCGGCTTTGCGACATTGCGCCATCCGCGGTCCGGAGGGTGTGATGAGCGAAGCCGAATTCAACTTGCTGCTGGATGCCGTCCAGGACGCCATGGTCCATGAGGATCTGGCGTTCGTGCCGGGGGAGGATTTCGTGCCGCGCTCGTGGACCTATTACGCGAAGCCCAAAGCTGCCAATGACAACGAGGGCGCCTGGCCCCTGCTGCCCTTTCCGGACGGCTGGTACGCGGCCTGCTGAAGCCAATTTCACCGTGAGCCGATGCGCCCGCGCTCCGCGGGCGTTTTGCTATGGCGGCTACGCTGCGAAATCCGGCGTGGCCGCTATCAGGTCTTGACGCGCTCGCCGCCGTCCTGCGGCCCCTGGTCGGGTGCGGCCGGCGGAAAGATGCTGTCATAGATCGCGCGGGCCTCGCGAATGAGGCGGGCCCGCTCCAGCTCGGATTTCGGGACAAATCGGACGATTTCGCTCACGTGCTCTCCAGCGCTCGATCGTTGGGATGCATCACTTCGCAGATGCGAAGACTATGCCAGCGGGCTGAATGGCGGATTTCCGCCGGGCCCCGGGCAAACCCGGTGTGCACGGCCAGCGCGTATCGCCCGCGCGGGCCGATGGCAGCCGCGATGCGATCGAATATTGCTGAGATATCAGGAGCTTGTGATGGAGGCCACGTCGGGACTCGAACCCGAGTAAACGGTTTTGCAGACCGGCGCGTAACCACTCCGCCACGTGGCCCCAACGAGGGCGGAGCAATATAGGGGATCACGGGTTTAGGCAACCCCGACTGGAGTCAGGCTCGCTTGCCCCGCCGGACACCGCGCCGGCGGTCCTTCACCGGAGGCTTCGGAGCCAGTTCGGGCATCTCGACCTGGACCTCGCGGTAGCGGGTTAGCATCCGTTCGAAACTGGCATTCAGCGTCTCGGCGATGTCCGGGCGCTTCTCCAGAACGGAGAGGATCGTGGCTGCGGCCTCGATGGTCGACAATCCGTCCTTCCGAGGCTCCTTGCGCAGGCGGCCGTAGCGCGACGGGGCGGCCGGGTTGAGGATGACGCGCTGGCATTTCAGCATCCACGGGTTGCGCCACCACAGCGCCTTGGCCTGGCTCCAGGTGCCGTCGAGCAGCACTACGCCTTCGAGCTTGCCGAGGAGCGCGCGCTGGTTGTCCGCGACCTCGCCCTTGCGGTTGAGCGCCAGGATTTCGCCCTCGGCCTCGAGATCGGCGGCGTGCGCCGAGCCGAGATAGAGCACGGCCCAGTGCGAGGCGTTCTCAATCGGCTGCGCCAGCGCCTTGGACAGGCTCGGCCAGGACAAGCCGACCCGCAGCGTGGCACCTTCGAAATGCTTCGCAAGCAGCCGGGCGGTACCGAGCGCCCTGTCCTGCTCCTGCGGATGCTGAAGTATCAGGAGCGAGAGCCGGTTCTTGATCGGCGTGACGCTGTCGCAGATGCACAGCGGCATCGGCTTCTGGCAGTACGGGCATTCGGGGATCGGATCGGCCGGCGCGGCGGCGGTGGGGTTCGACATGGTCGCCGCTATACGCTCTGCACGGCGGTTCAACAACCCGCCTATTCCGCCGGCGCGGCCAGCGGGCGCGGCTCGCGGCGCCGCCGCAGGCGGTCGATCAGCAGGTAGATCACGGGCGTGGTGTAGAGCGTCAGGATCTGCGAGACGAACAGCCCGCCGATGATGGTGATGCCGAGCGGACGGCGCAGCTCCGTGCCGGGGCCGGTCGCGACCACAAGCGGAATGCCGGCGAACAGCGCCGCCATGGTCGTCATCAGGATCGGGCGGAAGCGCGCCTGGCAGGCCTCGAAGATCGCCTCCGCCGACGACAGGCCGCGCTGGCGCTCGGCATCGAGCGCGAAATCCACCATCATGATGCCGTTCTTCTTGACGATGCCGATCAACAGGATGATGCCGACGAAGGCGATCACCGTTAACGGCGTGTTGGTGAGCTGCAAGGCCAGCAGCGCGCCGAGGCCTGCCGAGGGCAGCGTCGATATGATCGTGAGCGGATGGGCGAGGCTCTCGTAGAGCACGCCGAGCACGATATACATCGCCACCAGCGCGCCGAGGATCAGGAGCGGCTGGCGGCCGCTGGTCTTGGCGAAATCGCCGGCATTGCCGTCAAAACTGCCGCGGATGCCCTCCGGCATGTGCAGCTCCTCGACCGCGCGCTGGATGTTCTGCGTTGCGGCCTGGATCTGCACGTCCGGCAACAGATTGAACGACACCGTGGTCGATGGGAACGACTGCGAATGATAGACTGCGAGCGCGGCGAGCCCGCGCGTCGCATGCACCACGGCCGACAGCGGCACCTGCGCATCGCCCGCTCCGGCGACATAGATGCGATCGAGGTTGGATGGGTCGACCTGGAATTTCGGGTCGATCTCCAGCACGGTCATGTACTGGTTGCGCTGGGTGTAGATGATCCCGATCTGCCGCTGCGAGAACGCGTTGTTGAGTGCGTTGTCGATATCCTGGACGCGGACGCCGAGTGCCGAGGCCTTCTGGCGGTCGATCGATAAGGTCAGTTGAAGCCCGCCGGGATCGCGGTCGCTGGAGATGTCGGTGATGCCCTCGACGCTCTCCATGCGCTTAGCCACGATCGGCGCCCACTTCTGCAACAGGCCGAGGTCGGTGCTGGTCAGCGTGTACTGGTAGTCGGAATCGCTCTGCCGTCCGCCGGCGCGCACGTCCTGGGCGGCGAACATGAACAGGCGGATGCCGGGCACCGGGTATAACGCCCGCCTGAGGCGGTCGATCACCACCTGGGTCGAGACGTGGTCGCGCTGCTCCGGCGGCTTCAGGCTGATGAACATGGTGCCGCGATTGGAGGTCGCGCCGCCCGGCCCGCCGCCGCTGCCGACGGTGGAGCCGATGCCGGCCACCGCCGGATCCTGCATCACGATGTCGGCGAGCCGCTGCTGCAGGCTCAGCATCGACTGGAACGAGATGTCGGCCGAGGCACGTGTCGCGCCGATGACGAAGCCGGAATCGTCGGTCGGGAAATAGCCCTTCGGCACCTTGATGTAGAGCGTCACCGTCAACGCAATGGTGGCGAAGAACACCAGCAGCGTCAGCAGCGGATATTCCAGCACGGTGCGCAAGGTGCGGGTGTAGAAAGCGACGATGCGCGACAGCGAGCCCTCGATGATCCGGTCGAACAGGGTCGCCGTGCCGGACGTGGTCTGCCGGATGTAATGCGCGCAGATCATCGGCGTCACCGTGAGCGACACCAGGGTCGAGACCAGGATGGCGAAGGTCAGCGTCAGCGAGAACTCGCGCAGCAGCCGGCCGACGATGCCGTCCATGAAGATCAGTGGCGTGAAGGCCGCGATCAGCGACAGGCTGATCGACACCACGGTGAAGCCGATCTGCCGGGCGCCGTCCAACGCCGCCTGGAGCGGGCGCATGCCCTGCTCGAGATTGCGGTACATGTTCTCGATCATGACGATGGCGTCGTCGACCACGAAGCCGACGGAGATCGCCAGCGCCATCAGCGACAGATTGTCGATCGAGAAGCCGGCGACCCACATGCCGGCGCAGGTTCCGGCCAACGCCAGCGGCACGGAGATTCCGGCCGCGATCGTCGGCGTGAGCCGCCGCAGGAATACGAACACGACGACCATCACGAGAATGGCGGTCGCGAACAAGGTCCACTGCATGTCGAGCACGCTGGCGCGGATCGTACTGGTGCGGTCGACCAAAGTGGAGATATCGACGCCGGCCGGGATCCACTGCTTCAGCGCGGGGATGAGCGCCTTCACCCGGTCGACGGTGTCGATGACGTTGGCGTCGCCTTGCTTGGTGATCTGGATCAGCACCGCCGGCTGCTTGTTGAACCAGGCGATGGAACGGGCGTTGCGGACGGAGTCCTCGATGTCGGCGACGTCGGCCAGCCGGACGAAATTGCCGTTCGCGCTTTTGATGACGATATCGCGGAACTCTTTCGCGGTCCGCATCTGCCTGTTGAGGGCCAGCGTTTCGCTCTGGCGCTCGCCGTTGAAGATGCCGACGGGGCCGAGCGGGTTGGCGTTGATGATCGCGGTCCGCACGTCGTCGGTGGCAATGCCGGCGTTGGACAGCGCGACGGGGTTGAGCTGCACCCGCACCGCCGGCTGATCGGCGCCGCTCACGGTAACGTCGCCGACGCCCGGCACCTGCGAGATGCGCTGCGCCAGAACCGTATCGGCGACGTCGTAAATCGCGCTCGCCGACAGCGTCTTCGAGGTCAGCGCCAGCACGAATACGGGAGCGCCGGCAGTGTTGGCCTTGCGGAACCGCGGCAGCGTCGGCAAATCGCTCGGCAGATCGACCAGCGATGCGTTGATCGCCGCCTGCACGTCGCGCGCGGCCTTGTCGATGTTGCGGCCGATGTCGAACTGGAGCTGGATGTTGGTCGTGCCGAGCGACGAGGTCGAGGTGATCTGGTTGATGCCCGATATCTCGCCAAGCCGCCGCTCCAATGGCGAGGCGACCGTGGCGGCCATCACGGACGGATCGGCGCCGGGACGGCTGGCGGAAACGAAGATGGCGGGGAAATCGACGTTCGGGACCGAGGCGACGGGGAGGAACTCGTAGGCCACGATGCCCAGCAGGAACAACCCGATCGACAGCAGCGTGGTCGCGACCGGGCGCCGGATGAAGGGCTCCGAGATCGATGCCATCACTGCATCCCCTCGGTCGCGCCCGCGACGGGTGGCCCGCCGGATTCCGCCGGCGGCAGCGCCTGTTCGAGGCGGCGGTTGATGCGGTCGAGTGCGAGGTAGATTACCGGCGTGGTGTAGAGCGTGAGCAATTGGCTGAGCAGCAGGCCGCCGATGATGGAGATGCCGAGGGGGAAGCGCAGCTCGGCGCCGGTGCCGCTCTCGATCGCCAGCGGCAGCGCGCCGAACAGCGCGGCCAGCGTCGTCATCATGATCGGGCGGAAGCGCAGGAGACAAGCCTGCACGATCGCCTCATGCGGCGGCATGCCCTGATTGCGCTCCGCGTCCAGAGCGAAGTCGATCATCATGATCGCGTTCTTCTTGACGATGCCCATCAGCAGGATGATGCCGATCAGCCCGATCACCGAGAGATCCTGCCCGCACAGCATCAGCGCCAGGATGGCGCCGACGCCGGCCGAAGGCAGTGTCGAGAGGATCGTGATCGGATGGATGTAGCTCTCGTAGAGCACGCCGAGCACGATATAGATCGTGATCACCGCGGCCAGCAGCAGCCAGGGCTGGCCGGCGAGCGCCTTGGCGAATTCGGCGGCGTCGCCGGCATAGACGCCAACGATGCTGTTGGGCATCCCGATCCGGGTCTCGATGGTCTTCACAGCCTCGACGGCATCGCCGAGCGCCGCGCCCGGCGCGAGGTTGAAGCTGAGCGAGATCGACGGGAATTGCGCCTGGTGCGAAATCGCCAGCGGCGCGGTGGTGCGCGTCAGCGTCGCCACGGCGGAGAGCGGCACCTGTGCGTTGGGCGCGCCGGCGGTCGCGCTCGCGGCGCCCGGCAGATAAAGCTTCGACAGGATCGAAGGATCGCGCTGGTACATCGGCAGTGCTTCCAGCACCACGCGGTACTGGTTGGCCTGGCCGTAGATGGTCGAGATCTGGCGCTGCGCGAAGGCGTCGTTGAGCGTGTCGGTGATGCCCTGAAGGCTGACGCCGAGCTGGCCGGCGCGGGTACGGTCGACCGTGAGCTGCGCCCGGAGACCGCCTTCCTGCGCCTCCGAGGAGACGTCGCGGAACAGCGGATCGCGCCGCATCTCGGCAACCAGCTTGCGCGCCCATTCCGACACAAGCGCGGCGTCGGTGCCGGTCAGCGTGTACTGATATTGCGAGCGGCTCGACTGGGTCGAGATCTGCACGTCCTGCACCGGCTGGAAGTAGACCGTCATGCCGGGGATGGCGGCCACCCGCTCCTTCAGCCGGTTGATGACGATGCTGACATCGTCGCGCCGCTCGCCTCGCGGTTTCAGCGTCATGACAAGACGGCCGACATTGGTGGTCGGATTGACCGAGCCTGCACCGATCACAGAGACCACGCCTGTTACATCGGGGTCGGCCTTGATGGCGTCGGCCGCCGCGGCCTGCCGCTTCTGCATCTCCGCGAACGAGACGTCGGGACCGGCTTCCGTCACCGCCGTAATCGAGGCGGTGTCCTGCAGCGGCAGGAAGCCCTTTGGCGCCACGACATAGAGCGCCAGCGTCGCAATCAGCGTGGCGAAGGTCACGACCAGCGTCGCGCGCTGGCGCTCCAGCACCCAGAGCAGCGTGCGGTGATAGAACTCGACGGTGCGGTCGATGAAGCGGCTGACTGCGGCAAGACCCGGCACTGCCAGCTCTTCATGGGCATGCTTCAGTAGACGCGAGCACATCATCGGCGTCAGCGTCAGCGAGACCACGGCGGAGGTCACGACCGCGATCGTCAGCGTCAGCGCGAATTCGCGGAACATGCGGCCCACGAGGCCCGACATGAACAGCAGCGGGATGAACACCGCGATCAGCGACACCGTCAGCGAGATCACGGTGAAGCCGATCTCGCTGGCGCCCTTCAGCGAAGCCTCCATCGCGCTGTCGCCGTTTTCCATGTGGCGGACGATGTTCTCGATCATCACGATGGCGTCGTCGACGACGAAGCCGGTGCCGATGGTGAGCGCCATCAGCGACAGATTGTCGAGGCTGAAACCGGCGAAATACATGATGCCGAAGCTGGTGATCAGCGACAGCGGCAATGCCACGCCGGCGATCAGCGTGGCGCGCAGCGAACGCAGGAACAGCAGCACCACCAGCGTCACCAGCACGACGCTCAGGATCAGCGTGAACTGCACGTCGCGGACTGAGGCGCGGATGGTGACGGTGCGGTCGGAGACGATGGTCAGGTTCACGCCGGCCGGAATAGCGCGCTGGACCTTTGGGATTTCCGCGCGGATCTGGCTGACGACGTCGATCACATTGGCGCCGGGCTGACGCTGGACGTCGATGATGACGGCGGGCGAGCCCTGGTACCAGCCGCCGGTGCGGTCGTTCTCGAGGCCGTCGACGATCTGGGCGACGTCGGCAATCGTAACCGGCGAGCCGTTGCGGTAGGCGATGATGACAGGCTTGTAGGCGTCGGCGGCGGCGATCTGGTCGTTGGCGGCGATGATGTAGGATTGCTGCGCGCCGTCGAGCGAGCCTTTCGGCCCCGACACGTTGGCATTGGCAATCGCGGTGCGCAGGTCTTCCATGGCGATGCCATAGGCAGCGAGCCGCGCGAGATCCGCCTGGATGCGGACGGCCGGCTTCAGTCCGCCGAGCACAGAGACGCGCCCGACGCCGGAAATCTGGCTCAGCCGCTGCGCCAGAAGCGTGTCGGCGATGTCGCTCATCGCCCGCAACGAGATCGTGTCGGAGCGCAGCGCCAATGTCATCACCGGCGCATCGGCCGGGTTCACCTTGGCGTAGGTCGGCGGATAAGGCAGCGTCTTCGGCAGCACGCCGGCCGCTGCATTGATCGCGGCCTGGACGTCCTGGGTCGCGCCGTCGATGTCGCGGTTGAGATCGAACTGGAGCGAGATCTGGCTGACGCCGAACGAGCTCGTCGAGTTCATCGCCGATAGCGACGGGATCTGGCCGAGTTGCCGCTCCAGCGGCGCGGTGATCAGCGAGGCGATCACGTCGGGGCTCGCGCCGGGCAATTGGGTCGTCACCTGCACGGTCGGGAAATCGACCTGCGGCAGCGCCGACACCGGCAGCGCGAAATAGCCGAGCAGCCCGCCGATCAGAAGCGCGATGCCGAGCAACGAGGTCGCGATCGGCCGTCGGATGAAGGGTTCGGAGACGCCCATGGGATACGCCTGCCGCTCAGGCGGCTGTTGTCGGGATCATGGCTGCTTGGCTCCACTTCCCGATGCACCCGGCCCTGGTGCCGGTCCGGTCTGGCCCTTCTGGTCGCCTTCGCTGCTCTTGCGTTTGGCGCGGAACTCGCCGTCCTTATCTTGTCCGTCCTTCTGGCCGTCTTTTGCGCCCTCCTTCTTCTGACCATCCGGCCCGCGCGAGCGCTTGCGCGGCGCGAGATCGGCCGAAGGGGTCTGGTCGTCGCGGCCGATGACCACCTTGGAACCGTCAGACAAATTAGCAAAGCCGGTGGTGACGACCTTGTCGGTCGCCGACAGGCCGCTGGCGATCACGGCGTCATGCTCGTTCTGCTGCGTCACCGTCACCGGCTTGGCCGAGACGATGTTATCCTCGCCGATGACATAGCTGAAGGTGCCGATCGGTCCGCGCTGCACGGCCGAGGTCGGCACCACCAGCGCCTGCGTCAAGGTCTCGACCTTGAGGCGGACATTGACGAACTGGCCCGGCCAGAGCTGGTAATGAGCGTTGGGGAATTCGGCCTTGAGCCTGAGCGTGCCGGTGGTCTGGTCGACCTGGTTGTCTATGCCGGTGAGCTTGCCGGTGTCGATCACGGTGAGGCCGTCATTGCCGAAGACGTCGACGGCGAGCGTGCCCTTCGACGCGGCGGCGTTGACGCGCATGATCTGCTGCTGCGGCAGGCTGAACCACACCGCGATCGGCTGCAATTGCGTGATCACCACGAGGCCGGTGGTGTCGGAGGCGTGGATGATGTTGCCCTGATCGACCTGGCGCAGGCCGGCGCGGCCCGAGATCGGCGCCACGATCTTGGTGTAGCTCAGCGTCGCCGCCGCATTGTCGATCGCGGCCTGGTCGGCCTTGACCAGCGCCTCCGTCTGCGCGACCAGCGCGCGCTGGGTGTCGGCCTGCTGCTTGGATCCGGCATTGGAGGCAGCTAACTGCTCGTAGCGCGTGAGGTCGATACGCTGGTTGGCGAGCTGGGCCTGGTCCTGCGCCTTCTTGGCAACGGCCTGATCGTACGTCGCCTGGTAGAGCGCCGGGTCGATCTCGCCGACCACGTCACCCTTCTTGACGTCCTGTCCTTCGGTGAAATTGACCGCGATCAGCTTGCCGTCGACCTGCGAGCGGACGGTCACGGTGTTGAGTGCGCGGATCGCGCCGACGCCGTCGAGATAAACGGGAACGTCCTGAATGCGGGGCGTCGCCGCCAGCACCGGCACCGGCAGATCGGGCCGCTGGTTGCGGCCGTTCGCCTGCTGCGGCTGCTGGTGCCAGGTGGTCCAGCCGTAGTAGCCAAGCCCGCCGAGGATCGCCAGCGTGATCAGGGTCATGACGAAGCCGCGCCCGCGCGACTTCTTCGCCGTTCCCTCCTTCGCGCCTTGCTTCGTATCCGGCTTAAAGAGCATTGACCGGTTTCTCCATCCTCGGCTCCCAGCCGCCGCCGAGCGCCTGATACAGGCTGACGATAGCAAGAAGGCGGGCAAGTTGCGCCTGCGACAGCGCGTCTTCCGCCTGGAACAGGGTCAGTTGCGTATTGAGCACGGTGACGATGTCGGCGGTGCCGGCGCGCAATTGCTGCTCGGAGAGATCGAAGGCGCGGCGGGAGGCATTGAGGACGTCACGCTGCAATTGCAGCCTGATCGTGGTCTGCTTGATCGAGAACAGCGCATTGTCGACATCGGCGAAGGACTGGATGATGGTCTTGCGGTAGGTCTGCAGCAGTTCGTCCTGCCGCGCCTTGGCGAATTCGAAATTGCCGAGGATCCTGCCGCCGTCGAAGATCGGCTGCGTCGCGCTGCCGACGAGCTGGAAGAACGCCGCATGCGGCTGGAACAGCGAGACCAGGGCCGCGCTCTGATAGCCGCCATTACCGGTGAGCTGGATGGTCGGAAAGAACTGCGCGCGAGCGTTGCCGATATTCGCAGTGGCGGAAGCAAGTTGTGCCTCCTGCCGCCGAATGTCGGGCCGCTGTGTCAGGAGCTCCGACGGCAGGCCGGGCGTCACGCGGGGAATCGCGATCCGGTTCAGCGAGCCCCCGAGCACGCGCACGCTCTCCGGCGGCCGCGACACCAGGACTGCAAGCGCATTGACGTTCTGGTCGAGCGTCTGGCGCAGCGGCGGCACCAGTGCCTTCTGGTTTGCGAGCACGCTCTCCTGCTGGGCGACGTCGAGATCGGTGCCGGTGCCGGCCTTGCGCCGTTCCCTGACGGCATCGAGGATGCGTTGCGCGCTCGCGATGTTGCGCTGTGAGGTCCGGATGCGATCCTGCGAGGCCAGCACCTGGAAGTAAGCGTTAGCGACGCCTGCAAGCGTGGTCAGCGCAACGACGTCGCGATCGAAGCGGGTGGCATTTGCCGTCTCTTCCGCCGTTTGCAAGGCGTCCCGATTCTGCCCCCAGAAATCGAGCTGGTAGCTCGCGCTCAGCGAAGCCTGGTAGTTGACGACCTCACGGCCGCCATTGGTGAGCCCCGAGGCGGAGGAGCCGGAGGTGCGCGAATAGGCCTCCTGCCCGGTGCCGGAAAGGCTCGGCAGCAGCGCCGCACCCGCCTGCCGCGCCTGCGCGTCGGCCTGGACGATGCGCGAAACGGCGGCGGCAATGTCGAGGTTGACGGTCTGCGCCTCTTCCATCAGCTGTGTCAGCTCCGCGGAGCGGAAGCTGCGCCACCAATCCAGCGATGGCGGCGCATCCGCCTTGCCCGCGTATTTGTACTGCGTGGGAACATCGAGCGCGGGATCAGGAAGATCCTGCGTCAGCACGCAGGCGCCCGAACCCGCGGCGAGGCAAGCGACTGCAAACCAGCGCGCCGCACGTCGCGTCCGGGACGTGGCGCCTGGAGACCGCCGCACGGCGATCGCAGGAACATCCTGTGTCACACACACCCCCCGCCGGGCAGATCGAGCCGCCACCGCGCAGCGGGAGTAACCGATTCGCGGCGCGGCCGTCGGGAGGCTTTGGACAACTCGTTCACAGCGGTGATGCTTTCTGCGGAACCTGACGCCTATCCTAGCCGGGCGCGCAACTGCGGGACAGTCCCGCAGTTGCGAGATGGCCCCCAAAGCACCGCGATCTCAAAACTTAGAAAATGCAAAAGGGTGTTGTCCTGCAGGACTTTCTTCGATTTCAGGGCTATTTCAGAGTGCGTTCAAGCTTACCAAGATTTCATGTGATATTGCCGCCACACCGACGCCAGTCCCTTCAATCCGCCTGCACCCCTCGCGATGCGGCTTCAGCCCCGGCTCGAAACCGACGCGACGCCTCACGTCCATGGCGAAGGCATGCTGGCGACGCCCCTTATCTTCCATGTTTTGGCAGAGGCTGGCCACATCCTCCTAGCGATATCCCGCGGCGTAGCACAGCAGCAGCATCGGCGATCTTTCCTTCCAAATTTTCACTGCTTACCGGCATTTTCGCCGGTTTCGCCGCAGCGCAAAAGCCTTCCCCTTTGACCGCGCAAGCACTAGGTTCTGGCCAACCTGATCAACCCCTTTGCCAGTGATTTCCCCTGAGATGACCATCAAAAACGACGTTGTCGAAGCCATCGGCAACACTCCGCTGATCAAGCTCAAGCGCGCTTCCGAACTGACCGGCTGCACCATCCTGGGCAAGGCCGAGTTCATGAATCCCGGCCAGTCGGTGAAGGATCGCGCCGGCAAATGGATGATCCTGGAGGCCGAGAAGCGCGGCGAGCTCAAGCCCGGCGGTCTCGTGGTGGAATCGACCGCCGGCAATACCGGCATCGGCCTTGCTGTCGTGGCCAGCGCGCGCGGCTACCGCACGCTGATCGTGATCCCGGAGACGCAGAGCCAGGAGAAGAAGGATTTTCTGAAACTGTGCGGCGCCGAGCTGCTGGAATCGCCGGCCCTGCCCTATTCCAATCCGAACAACTACCAGCATGTCGGCCGCCGTCTTGCCGACGAGTTGCGCAAGACCGAGCCCAACGGCGTGCTGTTTGCCGACCAATGGAACAACCTCGACAATGCGAAGGCGCATTACGAGTCCACAGGGCCCGAGATCTGGGAACAGACCGGCGGCAAGATCGACGGTTTCGTCTGCTCCGTGGGCAGCGGCGGCACGCTGGCCGGCACCAGCCGCTTCCTGAAAGAGAAGAGCAAGGACATCAGGATCGCCTGCGCAGATCCGCATGGCGCCGGCATGTATGAATACTTCAGAACGGGCGATGCCAAGGCGACGCCGGGCGGCTCGATCACCGAGGGCATCGGCCTCAACCGGGCGACCGCAATCGTCGAGAGCGCAAAGGTCGATGACGCCTATCTCATTCCCGATGCCGAAGCGGTGACGGTGATCTACGAACTGCTCCAGCACGAAGGCCTCTGCCTCGGCGGCTCGACCGGCATCAACGTTGCCGGCGCGATGCGTCTCGCAAAACAGCTCGGGCCCGGCAAGACGATCGTCACCGTGCTCTGCGATTCCGGCAGCCGTTACCAGTCGAAGCTGTTCAACGCCGACTTCATGCGCGCCAAGAGCCTTCCCGTGCCGGAATGGCTGGAGAAACGCAGCAACATCAAGCTGCCGTTCGTCTAGAACGTTTCCGGAAGCCGGCCGTCTAGCTCCAGTTCGAGCGAGACGATCCCTGCGACACCCGCGCGAGGCGCTCGTTCGATAGCGAAGGCTTGATCGCGCGCGTGCGCGGCGGGACGGGAGCGCCGTAGGAGCCTTCGCTGTCGCCGCTCGGCCAGAACACGAGCGCGAGCATCAGCGCGAGGTTGATCAGCGCGCCGACCGCCGTTGCCTGGTGTTGCTGCCCGATCGCCCAAGCCGGAAACCGGCCCGCGACGACATGGTCGACGATCATGAGTGCGAACCAGGCAGGCACCACGCAGACCGGATCCCAGCCGATGTCGCGAATGCGCATCGATTGCAGCGTGAACGTCGCAACTCCGAAGAAGACGATCGCGGCGAGCATCGCCCAACTCTTGGTGAGGTCTTCAGGTCGGATCGCGACGGGCGAGGTGTTGTTCAGCACGGCCATTGCGATTGCAAAGCAGATCGCCGTCATCACGATCGCAAGCGCGACCGTGGCGAGGAAGAAATGCAATCGCCCGAGCCGGGCGTTCAAGCCGAAGACGAAACCGAGCATTGGCGCACCCTTTTGGCGCCATATGCCCAGACATAGCTTTCGGAGCCATGAACCGGCACGGTCGCGCGCCGGCGCATGGTTTCCGGAGGACTAACCTGCCCTCGCAATTTGGGGCCTGCAGGCAGAGTCAGGCGCCCTCGCCGCCTTCCGAGGCCGCGGCACAATAGTCGCGCCAGAACCGGCGGTAAGCCGCTTCGACCTCGCGCGTGTAGGTCTCGACATTTCCCGCGGGGGAGGCTGCGATCCGAGCCGGCAACTCCGCGCGCAACTTCGTCAGATGCGCCGGCTGCGCCGCATATTTGCAGGCGATCGCAGCATAGCCCTCGTCATCCGCGGCGACCCAGTCGTCGA
>NZ_JBVVPB010000048.1:0-37597 GCF_055807435.1 Bradyrhizobium sp. Ken51
TCCAATCCGGACGAATGCCAAGCTGAATTCGCCAACTGCACGGGTCTTGGAACCGGGACTACCCCCGTCTATCGATATCGGCGAACGGCGCATCGCCATCCGGTGGCGGCGGCTGCAACCGTCGGCGGCTGGAGCAATTCCTACGCCATGTCCGGCGGGATGGGGTACGGCGGCATGGGCTACGGCCCCAACGGCTGGTACGGTAACTGGAGTACGTATGCTACCCGCAACGGCATCACCTGCAGACCCGGCACCTCGTTCAAGGGTGCTGATGGTCTCCCGCATCTCTGCCAATAGGTCATCCGCTAGAGACTAAATCAGGCGGCCCCAAAATGGCCGTCTGACTCTTGGCACCAAACCCGACACGCATCCTGTCGGGTTTGGCGTCTTAGCGGCAAAGCGGACGCTATTGAGTACACATGTTAAGCCGCAGCCTGCTCATCCCCGCCTATGGCCGCGTTCAGCGCAGCGACCGCCGCACGAACCTCCTTGCCCGCCATCCTTGCCGCATATTGGCCTGCAAAGCCGAGATATTCGCCTATCTCGCTTAAGGTGCTGTCGGACGACGCCATGTCGAGTATCGCGCACACCTTGTGGCGCAGCTGGCCGCGCAAGGTCTCGGTATCCAGCGCGCGAGCCAACTCCCCTTGGGCATCCGGCATCTCAGCATCCCATCTCTCGGTGTCGGCCTTGTCGCTTGCCCGATGCCGAACCTCGCCGAACCGTTCTTCGGGACTAACCCAGGCGTGCCCGTCCCAGATCTTAACGAGCTTGTTGCCGATCCAGCGCGCTCGTTTGTTTTCGACCGCCCAAATCAGTTGCTTCGCGCTGACGTCCACCATCTCGCGGTCCAAGTTCGGAAGTACGGGCTGCTCGCCGCTCTCCGTATCCGCCTCGTCTGGCACCTTATTGTCGTTGGCGGCCATGCGCGGCGGAGCGCTTAAGTCTCGCCAGAGCCGGAGGCCCCACGAATGTGGCCTCATCACCCTGGCGCTTGCACCACGTGATGCAAGGCGGCTGCCCGTGATGCGGCGCGTGTGATGCGGGTGCGGATTCCAACCAGGCGCGGCGGGCCGCAAGGTCGGTAAAGTCGTCGGTTGTCCAGGGTCTTGGTGTGGCCTGTGGCTGCACACTTTTAGGAAATCGGCCCCATGGCCAACGGGATCAATCGTTTGCCGCCGAAAAAAGGCTCCGAGGAAATCAGGGGTTTGGGGCAGCAACAGTCATGCCCTGCACTTCCGCAGCAGCTTGCTAACGTCAACCAACGGCGTTTCATCCCGCTCCGGCAATGCCCGGTTGCTTACTGCCTGCGTCTAGGCCGCGTCTTATGGTTGCCCGGACGGCACGCTCACCGTCCTCCGCAATCAATCCGCAACCGTGAGCAGCGTCGAGCAGGCCGTGCTCGGCCTCACCACGGTCTAACGCACCAGCGCCGACAATCGTGCCCAGCGTAAAGCTAGTGCGATTCAGCAGCGTGCCGCGTGAGCCTGTCGCAGCGCCAGACAGCGCCGCAAGCTCCGAGCGCACAGCGGCGTCAACGTAGTGGGCGTGCTGGCCCGCCACGTAAGGCGTGCTCGTGCGCGGCACATATGGGCGCGGCCGGATCATTTCCAACAGCCATTCAGGCGCCTCGGTGGGCGGCAGGTCGCGCTCCAGCGTATATCCCGGGTTGCCGGGTACGAGGACAAACCCGCCCTGGCCACGGACGTCCCAAGCGCGCGGTAACCTGCCCGGTGAATTGCCCCGCCGGACATGGAGGAATAGAAGTGCCTGCCGCCGGAGCGCGTGCGCACCGCCCTGGTCGGCGGCAGGGGTGCGGCAGGTCCGCCTCGGTAGCGCCCTTATACGAGTCCTGGTCCAGCACCCAGACTCCGGTCCGCCCCCCGGTAGGCATTCCGACAAGCGCATCAGGCCAGTCATGCCACCAACGCTGAAGCACGTGCGGGAAGACGGATGCGCCCTTGAAGCCGTTACTGTTGTACGGCCGTTTGTTCTCAGGCCGGCACGGGAATACAGGCGTGCCTGCGGCGGCAAGGGATAGAGCTAGGTTGAGCATCGGGAGTCCGAATGGTTGTTTTGGGGCAGGCCGAAAGAAGGGATTCTTTTCTTCTTCTCTCAATATTCAAACCACGGCGGGGTGCAGGTTCAAGCTGCGCATCCCTACGGGATGCTTGCACGTTGCACTTTGCACCCTGCCCACCCCGCCATAAGAATGGTCGCGTTAGGTGCAAAGTGCAGGGTGCAAAATCATGCACCTAGCTTGCACCTGCACCTAGGGCTGGAACGTAGACTTTCGGCTTGCCGGAAGCGGTCACACTGCCATCCTCTTCGAGTTCTGCGGCGGCACGCTTAAACCGCGAGCCGACCGTGTTCTCGTTCAGGTCTGGATATCGCTCGTGGTATTTGGACTGCCACACGCCGCCGCCGACTGAGCGCCCGCCCGCCGATAGCTCGGTCAGGATGTCCATCAACTCGCGCTTGGCGGTGACACCCACCTTCTCCTTGGCCTTCTCACTGAGCGCTGCGGCGAACTTCTCCGTATCAGCCGCCTTGAACACGATAGGCGCCGTGAACTTGTTGCCATCAGCGTCCGTCACCTCGACGGACTTCATACCGTAGGTGAGCAGCGTTCCCGAGGCACCGCCATCATTGGCGCCGTCGCACTCCAGGCGGAAGAGTTCACCCTTGCGAACCACCCTGTGGCTGGCATCGACCAAGCCGTCCACGTCGATGGCCCCCTTCGCGCGTTCGGTGCTGTGACCCTCATGGTGTACAATGGTGCAATGAGCTGTCGGGAATTTTTCGAGCAGATGCGCAACGCTATCGAAGTAGGCCTTCATGTCTTCCGAGGAGTTTTGCTTCCCGCGACCGAATGACTTCGTCAGGGTGTCTAGCGTCGCGCTTCGCAGTACGGTCTTGTAGTCGTCCTGAAGATAGTTAATCAGGTCGACCATCCGCATCGCGTCGCGCAGGTTGCCGTGCAGGTCAAACTTACCGCCAACAACCACGAGCGGGATGTTCGGCTCGACATCGGAATGATGTTGGCGCAGCGCCATGCCGCGACGGAGCTGCAGGTCATATCGCTCAAACGCGAAGTTGACCGCGAGACCACGCGTCACGCGATAGCCGTGCCAATCCAGGCCGGCCGCGATATGGAAGTCCATGTTAAGTTTAATGACGGATTTGCCACTGTCTGGCTTAGCTACTGTGTACGACGACTCGCCCGCCGCCATGACGCCGTCAATTACAAACTCTTTAGCCTTCGTCGTCTGCCCAAGCTCGCAGTAGCGCGTGAAGATGAAGTCCTTCTTGAACTTGGCCGCCTTCTCCGGCTCGTTGTCGTTGGCGTGGCCGACCGTCTGCGCGCCGCTGGCCTTCGGTTTAGCGCTCACTTAGTACCACCCTTCAATGCGCGCGACTCTGTAGCTTGCAAGATTGTAAACTTTCGCTCCCGCCTCACCGAACTGCTCAAGCATTGCGTCGGTCTCCTTCTCACGCCGGCGCGCAATCGCTATGGCCCCGTCGTCAATCCAGCCGTCCGGAACTTTAGGTTTCGCTACGCCGGTCGAGTGGCTGGCGGATAGCATCTGAACTTGCATGGTCTCCTCCGAAATGGTCGGCGTACAAAAGGTAGTAGGCGCGGCAAGCGAAAACACTAAAGGCCGCCCTCCTCTATATGGTGGTCGGCTCGGCAAAGCTGCGGGTGTCGCCGGCCCGTATTCTCAAACAGGTATGAAAAAGGGGGTCACGCCTGCCGCACCGGCGACTTCCACATGACGAGGATGTCGCGCAGAGATTCTAGTTCTGCGCGTTGACGACCTCGCAGCGCTCCCAAGCCACGGGTTCAATCAACTCAACGATGGCGCTCTCGACGCAATCGCGCAGGTCGCGTGGGTCCATGGCATCCAGCTCCCAACACTCGGTGCCGTGGTGATGTTTGAACCAGCTATGACGCGGGTCCTTCTTCTTATCGTCCGCCGCGAATGACGGCAGGCCCTGCACATGTTCATCGGTGAGGGCAATGCGCCTGAACCTGACGTGGTCGCCGCCGTACTCTCGCAGCCGCTGCGGCAGGTCGTGCTCCGACATGTACATGCCACTGGGGTCGTAGTCGCCGACGTATAGAACGACCAGGTCACGGCCATCGGTATCGGCCGCAACATCATGCACGGCAGTCTCGCTGCTGAAACCGTGTTGAACGCGAAAGCCGACCGCGTACTGGTCCAAGACGGGCTTTAAGACACCGCGGACAGTACCCTTCTCGGACCACACCTCGACCCTGCAGGGCTGCTGGTCCCAGAAGTCACGCCGGTAGGAGCAAGCAACAGAGCGAGCGTACGCGGCAGGGTCGCTCCAAGCTGATACACGCTCAAGCTCGCGGGTCTCGTCGACAATCCAGTCCCAAGGAATCGTGCCTTGTTCCCGAGCGACACGCAGAAGCCGATATACCTTCTGCATATTGTTGGTGGACATTGACGTAATAAGGCCACGGGTAAACAGCCTGTAGCCGATACCGCGACCTGTGACGGGCCGAACCTCCTCTGCGATGTCGCGCATCGCATCGATGAGGTCGAGCGAGGTCCGAGCCATCCCCCGACCCTTTTTCATACCTGTTTGAAAAAGCTCCGGCATGACCGCGGCGATGATGGCGTGGTTCTCCTGAGGGGTCCTCATGCCGCCACCTCGCGCTTCGTGTTATCGTTGGCCGCACGTGCAGCAATGCGAGCGGAGATCCATTCCGAGACCTCGGATTAACGAAAGCGATTCGCTTGTCCCCGAGCGAAACCGCTGCTGGGAAGCGGCCCTCGCCGCGGTATCTGTTCAACATCGTGCGGCTCAGGGATGTGAGCGCGCACGCGGGTTTAATGCTGACGAGCATGGGCTCGCAGGCAGACGGATTGGTAGACATGGAGAGATTGATTTCAGTCTGACGCCGGTACCAGCTCCTGAGGAGTCTTTGGCTGCGTCGAGGAAACCGATACCCGCCGGCACAAGGGCCAGTCCGGGTTGCGACTGAGTCGCTCAGGCACAATCAACATGGCCGATAAATTCGCTATTGACAATTAAAAACCCGTACGAAACTGCTTTTTAATTTTTCGTGGAAGTGCACTCGGTTCACAGACAGCGCGCTCATCGGCCTTGTCAATTTCTTGCAGGTGAACCGCCTCCCGACGAAGGCGCGGGATTAGGAATCAGATTAGGAATCGAATATCCAAAACCCGAGTTTTCTTCGTAATTGCATCACTTGGGCTAAATAACTGGCGGAAGGGGTGTCCGGTCAACCCCTTTGTTTCGACATCACTTTACGCGAGCTGAGCGGCGCTAGCTACGGTCCTTACAACGGTCATTTTGATACCCTTAGAACCGTAGTTTTTCGCACGAGCGCGGCTCGGGGTCCGCGCCGCCCCTCCTCGTCGTGCCAAAGAATTGGAAGAGAGCGCCCTGTACCAAACTGGCGACCAGCAATCCCAGTCACCAGTAAATGTGCAATGCCTATTCCACGCTGATGTGACAGGCCCGCCGTTTCACGCTGGCGGGCCTTTGCAATGGAAAGGCTCGCTGGCAAGGTCGATTTAGACTAAGCTGCATTGGCTACGTGATTTCGACGTGGCGATATTCAGGAAAGCTATTTGGAGGCAGCAAATGTCGATCCTAAGAGCTATTGCCTTGTTCACAATGGTTGCATTTGGGGGCGCCGTGATCGCCGCAGGGTTCGTCACGTCTCCCGCATCGGCGGGGAAAATGAACGGGAAGCCCGGCGGAGGACGTAACTCAGCGCATTACGATACCCCGAGCAACGGCACCGCGAAGCCGCCAACCTCGACAAAGAAGTAAGCGCACTGATCTGATCTGATGCCCGCCGGTTCACGCTGGCGGGGTACTATGCTAGCACCACGGTGCCGTGCCGATCGTGCGGAACGTCGCGGCGTCGGTCGCAGGAGCAGCTTTTTAGCCGTTCCTGCGACCTTCACTTTTGAGGCTCCGGCGCTCTGATCCGCAATTGGATCGGCTGCCGGGAGCATTGGGGGCTGGAAAGTCAGCTGTGCCATGTTCGCTCTAAGGTGACAAGGCACCTCCGGTAGTTGTACGGAGTCCATTTTCGGAACGGGGCGTTCTTTATCGGAACACCGGCGAGATTTGAGTACCAAGCTGTATTTGTAGGTGCCCGGGATGGCCGCAGTGGGGGCTGGAACCACGCTGCGGCCTTTTCCTAAGAAATCAACTTCAGCGCACGTCGACGTTTTCGTCAGACGACATTTTTGCGCAGCAATGTGGTCCCGAAGTTCATTTTGGAGCGCGGCGAGCGCAGTTGAATATGGGCAAGATTGGATTTGCAATCATCTTTGCTGCCATTGCGGCGTATACAGCGGATCATCGCTGGAACGATGGCCGCTATACAGGAAGCACCGTAGCTGTGCTTCGTGATGTGCAGCATGCGATGGGTTGGTGACGCCCGCCTCCGTGGCAGCCTTTGTCATCGATCCCTCTTTAGCTTGCGCCGCCCCCAATGTGGCTCCTTGCCCTGGGAGTTTAACGCCGGCACGTAATGGCGGTTCAAGGCTCGCATGACGCCGATCCGGGCGAACATCGTTGGGCCGCCGCCTTCCGCCACCAGGATCAGCGCTTGCATCGCTGCTTGCCAGTCCGGCGCGCTGTGCTCCTTCTCCGGTAGCGCCGTGATGTACTTGGCTGCGTCGAGCAGCGTCGCCAGCTTCGCGCCGGCCACCTCAATCGGATCTTCGAACGGCCGCCCCCAGCCTTTGTTCATTTCGTCTTTCGATAGCGGGCCATCTCCGCTCGTGCGAGTGCTCTGGCCTGCTCAAGCGCTTCTGCCCCGGTCAACAGGTTCGGCGCCAGCCGACGTCCCGGGACATCGTCTCAATAGAAGTAGACGCTTGCCCGTCCATCGGCGAAGCAAACTTCGTAACTGCCGGTCTGAGGCACAGCTTCGTGCTTACGGATGCGGACGGACATACATCGCCATCAAAGCGACATCGTAAGTAACGCGCAAATTACCGATTCCTAGTAGGTCAGGCTGCGCGCCCGCTACTGCCTATCGTAGGTGAGAAAAGGTCGAGTACCGAGTACATTGGGAAATTTACGGGTTGAGGGCCGCCGGTTCACGCTGTCAGGGTGATCTACAAGGCCGCAACCTACGTATGCAGAGCATGGATCTCAAACACGAAAAAGAAGCGCTTAGGGGTAAACTGTCATATTGGGAATGGGCGAAGCTAATCGCGGCGTCCATCCTTATCGCGCTTGCAGTTGATGCTTTCGGGCTAGCGATCTGGTGGTACTTCATAAAGTGACGCCGCCAGTGGGCGCCCTCTTTCAGTCTAGCGGAGCGAGCCGTTCCTGTAGTTGTCGGCCATCTCCAGCAGCGCGGCATGCTCAACCTGATCTTCAGTCTCAGCCGCCAAAGGGGTGTCCCGTCAATTCTTGAAACTGCTGGGGTTTTGCGTCTGAGCCGCACGCAATCACGCTCCTGACGTCGGTTCTTTTGGCAGCTTCGCGGCCGTAGTTTTCCGCCATCTCGCCATTCAGAAATACTTTACGCGTGGGCCAACGTGATCATACCGACTGCAAAACTGCATGGAGGCAAGATTGCCTACATCGCAATTCTGGTCTTTCCAACGACTTGGTCAAGAAACACATGGACGCTCTGTTCGGTGTCGAACGGCGATACAAAGATCAAAATATGTGAGGTTCGCGCACCACGCTTGAAACGAAACGGCAGCACGAATTTTCCACCCATGCCTTTTTTAATGATGCCATTTACGATTTTGAGCGACAGCCCCTTATAGCCAAACGGATCATGATCGCCTGTGATAGCTCTTCAAGGATTAGCGTCTCACGCTCATCAGGCGATTTTCCTTCGATCTTCTTGCGCAGATCATCTGCACGCGAGCAGCGCGCCGGCCTCGCCGGGCACCCTGCTCTCCTCCGCCAAGTCGCGGCACAGCCGCTCCATGCGCGCGAGCTCGTCGATGTCGTGCTGGTGCTGCCCCATGTGGCCGATCAGACTCCCGCCCTGCACTAAACCGTCAAGAGTCGCCACCCGGAAATTTCCCAATACCGCTTTCGTCGAGCCGGCTGGATGATCGCGAAGTGAAATCATCGAAGCCAAAGCAGTGGACCGAGAGCGAACGAAAGAGGCTTGCCGCGATGGCACGTCGGCGCGCCGCGTCGGAAATTGCGGCAGTCCTCGGGCGGCATATCGGATCGGTGAAGCGGATGGCACGAGAGATGGGCTTGCTCCTAAAGAAATAACAAGCGGCTCTCCCACACCTACGACGCGCAGTAGCTCGCGCGCGCCTCGACCTACTAAGAATCGATAATTTGCGAGGTACTTACGATGCCGCTTGATGGCGGCATGCGAGCTCCTCGGCACACAAAATGGTCCGGTCACTATCCGCCCCGCAGCCCTGCGGAATGGCTGGCTGACGCCATGTGACCTGCAACATCCAATGCTTGAACGGCTGTTGCGATCGCAAGGTGGACGTGCGGCTCGACACACTCCCGCAGGATCAGCCGTGGGCGCGCGTCGGCTTGCGCCTGGTCTGCTCAGCATGCGGTGCCGCAGGATCTGTGCATATCGTCCCGAACTGGCATGACAGTCGCGGGCAAGTCAGGCCAAGCATGGGCTTGAGGTTTTGATTCCAGCGATGAAGCACGTCACCGAACGCCCTTTTGCCGTTTCGGCTTCTGGCGCGGCCCATCAGCTCTCCTCGCGCTCGGCGACTTTCTCGAGGCGATCAGAAGACCAAGCGCGCGATCGACTAGCCAGTATTTCGCAATCATGGCATCGCGGTCTTCCAGCCCTGCCAGACCTTCTGTCCTGATATTTGATCTGTTTCCCGGTCTGGCAGTTATCCTGATCGTGATACACATTACGCTGGGAGGGCGGATATTGGAGCGACTTGATATGATACGAGGCCACTTTAGACATCATCTTCTCCAAATGCGTGCCGGTTAGTTCCCTCCAAAAGGCAAGTTGTAAAGCCTTTTATTAGCCCCAGCGAGACTCATGACGCGCAGTTAGGAACGGAGCCGGATTATCTGGCTTGCTTTTCGCTAGCTCCCTCCTTCGAGCTGGCGGAGCGGTCCCGGCACCACCCCAGGCCCCCCAGCCAGCCGGGGCCGTCTCTCCGTTCGAGCTTAGCTTTGCTCTCTATTTCGTACCGCCAATTCCTGGTCCAGCTCCTTCAGGCGAACGAGTAGGTTTTCCACGATCTCCATGCAATCGGAATGCCGCAATGACCGCACGCCCCGCGCGACCAGCTCTTGCTCCAATATAGTCGCCACGATGCCTTGGATGCTCACAATCGTCCCCCGGAAATCATTGCTCGGCCAGATACGGCTCAACAAAAGAATTGGGTTCGCTCAAGGGAAAGGCCGCAGCGTGGTTCCAGCCCCACTGCGGCCGTCCCGGGCAACTACAAATAGCTTGGTACTCAAATCTCGCCGGTGTTCCGACAGTAGAACACCCCGTTCCGAAAATGGACTCCGTACAACTACCGGTGGCGCCTTGTCACTTTAGAGCGAACATGGCACGGCTGGCTTTCCAGCCCCCAATGCTCCCGGCAGCCGAACCCAATTGCGGATTAGAGCGCCGGAGCCTCAAAAGTGAAGGTCGCAGGAACAGCCTTTAGCCATTCCTGCGACCGACGCCGCGACATTCCGCACGATCGGCACGGCACCCGTGGTGCTAGCACAGAGGCCCGCAAGCGTGAACCGGCGGTCCTTTGATTACGCGCTAACGCACCGATCGCGGATAACGGTCTGGTCGGTTCGCCTGGTTCATCTCGGCGAAGGCCTTCGCCAACTCTTGCGCCGTATGCTTCGCCTTGAAGTTCTCCCATGCAACCTTCAAGCGGCCCTTTGCCTCATCGAGCGAGCCAGCTTCCCCGGACGGCGCACCGGGTAGCGTCACTATGCAGGTCCACAGCCACAGGCCGGGCGATAGTTCGCTCGCGTAGCGGATGCGCCCGACTAGCTGCCGGTCCTCGCGAACCGAGTAATCATCCAGACCGATCATCCGCAGGGTCAGAGGCATTGTGGCTTGCACGTGGCTAGAGCGAACTAACCCCCGGCTGCTTGAATGGTCCCAATCACTCGAGCGCGGCGGGCTCGATCTGGACGAAAGCGGCACCTATGTGCGGCTGCTGACGTCCGGGCAGGACCTCATGCCGCTCCGTTAGGAACCGGCCGGGCATCTTCTGCTTGAATCCGCGCTGGCTCGGCGCCCTGAGCTGGCGGACCGGCCCCGGCCCCTATCCCCAGGTCTCCCCAAAGCCGGGGCCGTCTCTGGGCGAACCACGCAAAAGGCGCTGGCCTAGCTGGCGGCATTCTTCCTGACGGTCGACACAGCTTCGATGAGGACCGGGCACTTTTCATATTCCTTAGCATCGCCCGCGACGGTACCGCGAAGCTCTCTACATTCGCCGCCGTCGAAGAACCACTTGTCTCTGCCAATGGCGACGATCACTTTGCATTTTGGGCAATGCAACTGCATCCCCCCATCATGCACTCAGAGTCGGTGCATTTCCAGTCACAACCTCAGCGAGTTTGGAACGAAGGCTGATTCAAATGCGGATCAGAGCGCCGGGGGTGCTATGCCCGCCAGCCCTTTAAGTCGGCAGTTGAAGGCCCAAGTTTTCCGCCACACGCTTCACTGATGAGACGTATCTTTCCAACGCACTCGCAATCTGGACCGCGCCGGCGCCTTCGCGCGACATCGCGAGCAAGAGTTGCACCTCTGCATCGGTCCATTCTTTGGGTTTGTCGTTTCTCTTCATCCGCGCAACGCTTTGATGAATGAATCAGACTGGTTTCAAAAAGGAAGAAAGCCCGCCAGGTGCGTTAGCTAGCGGGCTTCCAGCCGGAAGTCGCAGCGAGTTCACCATTGCGACCGAGGAAGATGAATGGAATAAGGTTTACACTTTGTTAGCGGCAGCTGCGTAGCGTGTTCCTTGGGACGGGGCGGTGGGGACATACGCGGCCTTGTGCTTGGGGTGAGAGCCCGCCAGCTAGCCAGCCCCGGCGGCGCTCTCCCTCAGGGATGGTTCAGATTCATTACTAATTTGATTTGTGATTTAGATCATATTTCCGTTGCCCAATGGCCGGTATGATGGGTTCACCGGGGCTGGCTCCATATCTCACTTAGACCTTTTTCACCCGGAATTTTTTGACCGCGCGGGCCGCAGCAGTATCCCCTGCTGCGGCCCTTTACGTCATGCCGCCAGCAGCTTCCGGATAAAGCCTTCGTGAACGAAACCGTTTGCCGGCTCGCGCGAAGCACTCCGGAAATGGTCCGGGTCTAGCTTTCCGTCACTAACGAGGGGATTTCAAAATGATCACGCTTAAAGCAATTGCGCTTGTTGTTGGTGCCGGATTTATCTTCACGGCGTATTCCGGTGAGCTGGCCGCTGACGTGGTTCTCGCCATCGTCGCTTGCCTCGCATAACGGAAAGGCGCGCCGGCGGGAAGCAGCCGGCAAGCCTCGCCCGCTCAATGCCTACTGCGAAGGAGTCTTGTCGCCTCGGTTGAGAAACCCGAGCCGTCGCTCCAGCTCTTCCTTCTTGGCCACGAGCCTCACGGCCAGAACGTCATTGACGAGCGTGTGGAGTCGCCACAGCTCTTCAACCGACATGCTCTCAAACGGCTTCCGCTCCATGAATCCCCCGACTCACGTGTTCCCATAGCTTGGGCTTACACGCGGGCGCCAGCAACTCTTTGTTGGTTGAGCGCGGAAGGTTATCTACTGTGACGGCGTGTGCGCGATTTTTCGGAAGCTCGCCGACTCTCTCCGCCGAGATTGACGGTGATCGGGTTCGCCGCGGCTCCTACTCTCTGAAAGACGTTCGCCGCCCGAATTGCCTTCGCCGTCCGGCGGAGGCACTAGGCTCGGGGTGCTGGGGTTTTTCCGCTCGTTTGCGTTTCGCGCGCGACATTATAACCAGCGCCGCAGCGTAGCAGGCTGCAAACAAGACTATGCCAACCACGAGCTCGAAGATCAGAAGTTCCATGCCGCTGCTATGCGACGGAATAGTTAATCGTCCTTTAATTAAAGAGCCGCGGCGCCGGCGCGGCGCCCCTGGGTAGCTTCGTCCCTCCTCATTGGGTCGAGCTATGTAATTGACGGCCTACACCCGACCGGCTGGGATGTCAGCGATCAACCAATCGCGGCCCAGCACGCCTCCGTCCGGTGGGGCGCGCCGGGCCTAACCATTCCCCGCTTTCCCCGTGAGGTTTGGCTGAGCCAGCATAAGGCGATTCTAGCAATGCCCTACACGTGTCTGTGCAATCCCCAGAACGCGATCAGCAGGAGGGCCACGGCCCCGACCCCCAGCAACATGAGAACGGTCTCCAGCATGACGAATCAAGCTCCGGCTCGTGTGCAGGATACACGGGAATTCGCCTCATAGCCGCTCGCGTGAGCCGGCCTCGCCACAGCACGACAAATAGAAACCTGAGCCGGTTCGACGCGGCTGGTGAGTCCAGGTGTCAAAGAAAAAGCCCCGCGGGAGCGGGGCTTTCCTTGGTAGATGAACCGCGGATCAATACGCGCTGTTGGCAGGCCCGCCGAACTTGTAGTTCACGCCGACTTTGGCGACTGACAGCTTGTTCTTCACGTCGATGTTGGCGATTGCCGGTGCGCCTGCGAAGGCTGAAAAATCAAGCGCGATGTTCTTCTTGTCGAACTCGATGTAGTTATACTCGATGAATGCGCTCCAGTTGGGCGAGAAGGCGTACTCTGCACCCAAGCCCAGCAGCCAGCCCCAAGTCGTGCTGGAAGAACTCACGGAAGCACCAACCGCAGCCCCTCCGCCGAAACCCACAGGGACGCTGAAGTTGTGATCGGTGTGCATCCAAGCCGCACCTCCCTTGACGTACACAAGGGTCCGGTCGGCGACAACACCACCGATCCGGCCAGTCACGGTCGCCAGCCAGTCGCTCTTGGCCGTGCACGAGGCGCCAATGCCCAGGCACGGAGTGGTGCCCTTCACGTCCATACCAGCGATGTCGCCCTGGACGCCGAAGACAGCCCAACCGGACTGCCAGTTGTAGCCAGCCTGTCCTCCGCCGAGAAATCCGCTTCTGCTGTTCTGCGTGAGCGCGATTCCACCCGGAGCTGGTACTCCTGCGATCGCAGTCAGCGAGGTCTCAGTGGTACCCCAACCCGCCCCTGCGTGGGCACCGAGATAGAAGCCCGTCCAGCTCCAGACCGCTGCGGGAGCCACCATCGGCGCCTTCATGGCCATGTCGGCGGCGAAGCTCAGGCTGGTGGAAGCTAGGAGAATAGCGGCGGCTGCGATCTTTGTTTTCATTGTGAGTATCCCGATGAATAAGAATTGGCGTCTATGTCTGTACTAATACGGACCGGGACACAGCGCTGCCTAGTGCAGCCGGGCAACAGGTCTCAGGATTCAAGTCCGCGCCCGTTTCAGCCGAAAGAGATCCCGCCGGAGTTGCGAGCCGACGGGAGTTTTTGGCTGATGTTGGCGATCGGCGGGCACCAAACGCAGAAGCACCCTAAGCATGAAACCATTCAATGCTCTGCACGAAGCAGTCCGGAAACGAACGGAGAGTAGTTTCTCCTCACTAACCAGGGGATTTCAAATGATCGCGCTTTAATTTATTGCAGTCGTGCTTGGCGGCGGCATTCTCTTGTCAGTGTTCTCGGGCGATCTTGGCGCTGACGTGGTTCTCGCTGCCTCTCATAACGGAAAGGCCCGCCAGCTCAGCCAGCCCCGCGGGTCCTCACACTCCTTCGCTGCGGCAAAGCCTCTCTCGCTCAATGCCTATTGCGAAGGAGTCTTGTCGTCTCGGTTGAGAAACCCGAGCCGTCGCTCCAGCTCTTCCTTCTTGGCCACGAGCCTCACGGCAAGAACGTCATTGACGAGCGTGTGGAGTCGCCACAGCTCTTCAACCGACATGCTTTCAAACGGCTTTCGTTCCACAAATCCCCCCGACCCACGGATTGTCTGTAGCTTGGGGCTACGAGGGGAAGCTGGCAACTAGTCGTCTGTGGTGCGCGGAAGCTTAGAGGCGCCCGCGAACTTTAGCTGTTCTTCTGACTGATCCTCTCCGCCGTCGGTGCGGCGTGCCAATCCTTCTTTGCTCAGCTTCGAGCACGCGGTTGCGAAGGGCTTCGAGTTCGGAAAGTTCAGAGATGAGTGCATTCAGATACTGGCGGCGCAGGACATCTGCGCGAGCACAATTACGCATGGAACGCCCCTAAAATAATCACACACAAAAACTGCGAGCCCGCTAACGCGGTAAATGTCGCCAGTACAGCCTTTGCATTAACTGGCGTCAAGATGCATCTGCCGGATGCAACGGGCGGCTTTCGCTCAATGAAAAGCCCGCCGACCTGTGACCGGCGGGCGAGCAAGGCGCTGTCATCAGCCTGTGGCATAATCATTGCTCTGTTGAAGACGGACTGGGATTTCAGTGCCCAGTTTGAGACAAGAGCGCCGTCGGGGGGACTGGCATTTCGAGCCCGGCGCCGCTCTCCCTTACTGTTCTGGCTCAAATCTTTCGATCCTTGCTGCGCCTTCCCAAAGCTCAACAGCATGTCCATTGACAAGCTGCTTGGCTCGTTTCCGGGCTGTCTTCTCATCGGGGACCACCAAGTCCACCCGAAGCGCTATGTGCCCGTCAGCCCCGATTACGTAAGCTCGATATTCGCCCATGGTCGTGCAGTTGAATGCTTCATCCAGGCCGGTTTAGAGCCGATCTAAAATGACGGCCGTATCAAATGAGACGCCCCGTAATTTTACGTAGTTTCATTGACAGAAACAGGAACGGTACCGCGACGTTCTCGTAATGGAGATGGCCCGCCAGTGTGAGCCGACGGGCCTTTTGCTGTCAGATGGCTGGAGATCTTCTTGTTAGGGGCCCGTGCGAGGCCCGCCCCGGCTTTCGGCCCGGAGCGGGCCAAACGCGGAAACCAGCGTTACTCTGCCACCTGCAGCACCACCCCGACCGGTATGGCGGCTACCTCCGCACGCTCGTCATCCGATAGCTCGTTCGCGTGATCGAGGGCCTCCTCAAGCTCCGCCTTCACGTGGTCAGCGGTCCAGAGCAATCTGCCCAGTATCGATGAAGCTAAGAGGATGCCGCGCGGTTAAGCGAGCAATTTTCCAGGCTGGAGGAGATCGCCTCGAACCTTGAATACCCTAAGATTGAAGGGGATCCCGTTCTGTGGCTCACCTTCGAGTCCCAACACACGCACCGCCTGCGCCTCCACCTGATCAACCGGCCAACTAGGACCAAAATCCCCTCGTCTTGGTAACTCGCGGCCTGCGGTCCCTCACGCCGCCGGGCCCTCCTCGCGGCCTGAGCTTGGCTCGCCTCCATCGCTCCGCCGCCCTTCAACTCTATGTCGTGCGATCTCGGCACCGAAGGCGTCAATCACGATTACAACCGTGCCCGCCTCACGGTCGCAATTGGGATCGCTGGCGATATCCCGAGCGACACGGGCGCCGTATTGGATAGCTATCTCAGCAGAGCGAAGCAGCTCCCCCACGTCGTCCGCGTGTGTCTCGCCGTTGTGGAGAATCGGGAAGTAGAAACGCATAGCCGCGGCCCTCGCCTTTAGTCGCGATCATGCCCACGTGTCGGGACGGCCCGCACCTGTCAAAAGCGACAGGGTCTTGGCAAGCGGATCACCGGGCGCCCTCCTCACAGCCCCCGGCGCCTGTCGTCGTTGACCCGCAGCAACAACGCTCGACGCCTCCGCTAGACAGCGTGGCAACACTACCGACCTTGTGCCCTGGGGCACTTGGCTGGCACCGACAACCTACCGGAGCCGACTCAATTGGCTTTGAACACGACGCCGATGCGAGTATCACTAGACCAAACGAGACGACAATCTCTGATAATACGGTCTCTTTCCAACATCATCTTGAATGTGGCAGGCATGTGCAGCTTCGTCGATAACTCGATCCCAGCACCGTCCTCCGAGATATTGAACACGCGGCAACGTCGGCTGCCGCCATCTCCAAAAATGTAGGCGGCTAAGTCGACCTCCGAACGATCGATCTTCCGGCGATCCGACATGATTATCCTTGAGTTGACGCGGCTGTCTCGGGTCTTTCATTGGCCGAAGCGATTTCAAGCAGTCTAAACTGCCTCGTGATCCGTGTTGCCAAGCCCGACCGCTCTTTGGCTAGCTCTCTCTCATAGTCGGATACGTCGTGTCCGTCTCGCTCAAGGACCTCGATCAGAATTGTTTGGCTCTGAACATAGGTCACCTTGTCAGCGATCTCTCGCGTCAAAACAGCCAGCTCGTCATCATCAACTGATGTCACGGCGATCTCCTTGGTCGGACTGATCACGCGCAGAAAGGCGCTATTTTGCATGCCCAATACTTACAGATCGTTACACGGGCACCCTGGACCGCCGTATCTTAGGTCGACGCTACACGTGCCCCTGGGTTTGCGAGCGCGAGCCGGGCGACGTTCACGGCTCCTCCTGAACTTATCGTTTACGATCTTGACGTACGATGACGCTCCGCAGCGCTTTTGCTGGCAAGAATCGATGTCCAACGATCGACAAGAGATCCGCCCGTGGTCGCCTGAAGAAGAAGCGCAACTGCTTGCGCTACTCGACGAGGGCATGACTGCAACCGAGCTTGGCGAGCGCTTGGGTCGCAGTCGCCAGGCCGTCTACGGTCGGTTACAACGTTTCCGCAAGCAGCGAGGCCGAGTAAGCCGCATCAACGGACGCGCCTTTGCGCAATGGATCGGTTAGCCGAGAGTCCTCCCCCGCCTTTCCCCATCTTCGCGTCCTTGACTGCGGCCGCAACGCGAGGTGACGCCCTCCTGCTGCACACCGGTGCTAACACTGCCATCCGGCGTGCGCCCGTACGACTGCCCAACCTATAAGCGCGACGCCTATGCAACCGTGGTCAATCAGACTTCGAAGACGGACGGTAACTGGACTCAGGCTGTGACCCTTGAACGGTACCATTCGAGGCGGCGCCGGGATTGGACAAACCGGACATTTCGAGAGAGCCGACATGGCGATGTCTGCCCGCAATAGCGGTGTTTGGGCCGCGCCTCCGGCTCCGACCGCTGACGGCACGCACCCGAACTCCACTGCTACGGCTGCGATTGCGGCGGCTGTCGTGCCCTAAAATCTATCCGCGAACTCCTCGGCGCTGAGTTCGCGGTGCTTGTATTCCCATCGGCCATTGTGGCGGCGCCGCCAGACATACGAAGTCAGAAACCGCCCTGTCTCGCAGTCTCGCATCGGCCAAAAGACCCGCCATTTATGCCAATGCGAGGGATCGAAAGGCTCGGCCTCTTGGCCTAATGCGTGCGACTCAACAGCACCATGTGGGAGTAAGGGCCTCTCTTAAGGGCGTCCCTCATGAGGATCAGAGTCGCCTCAACCTGCGAGTAGTCGCCCCAATAGACCGGGATGCGAGTGGTAAATTCAACATCGAGCCCGGCCATCTCATTTCAGGGATTTAGCTAGACGTTGCTTAGGGTTGTCGTGGGCGAGAACTAAATATGCAATGCGGCTCATGGTTGCGTCACCTTAAAGTGACATTGCTACCCGACGTTGCCCTTGCAGCCTAGCTCTTAGCATGTCCACTCCCTCAGGGACGTTGGTTCGCTGTCATCGGGTGATAAGGTCCATCCCTTCAATGGGCGGAGCGCCCTAGGCGTTCACGCCTGCGGCGGGAGATCGAATGGCGTAACCTTTGTCGCAGCCTGCCAGTCGAAAATTGCGAGTATCGCCGCGAGGCTCCCGCTATGGCCGATCATCGTATTTTTCACAGCGTGGATCGCCGCGCTTTACTTGTTCGACCTCATTCAGCGGAGGAATGCATTGCAGCAGCCCGTACAAATCTTGGTACGGTGCTGGGGCGCGGCGGCAAACAGTTGAGCCAACTGGCACCTCAACATACTGACCTGTCATCAATGAGTATGAGCATGGCGGCGGATCGGACGGTTTCTCCTTTTCCTGGGCCAGAACGGAGGCAGGTAAAATCAGGGCGACAGCGACGATCGAGATTGCTCGCATGGCAATTATCCCAAATTCTTTGCATCAACCCAGAGTTTAGGACCGCATGACCTGGCTAGCAACGGTCTCTGGTGCCCCGGTTCACTCCCATCAAGCCTGTCGCCCCGCGGTGTAGCCAAGCCTCCCGCAGGCGGCAACGCGCTTAACGAGGCGCCTCTGCGTCCCGGACAGCCGCAGCTGCATTCGCGCGATCTGTCGCCTGACCCTCGTGCGATTGAAGCATTGCTTTGAACTGCTCCCTTACACCACCAAGATCATGATTGATTGAGGCATCGCGAACCATGACAAGCGCATCGGTGTGAATGAGCAGTGTGACGGCGACGGCCACCTGAGAAATGATCTTCATGAACGCCTCCTGAAAAAAGCCATCATCTGTCAAACCGAAGTGCGGCCAAACCGCGGCCGTCCGCTCCCTCAGGGTGTGCGGGAGGGGGCGTCGAACCATCGCCCGCGAGCGCAGTGAAATTGAGGCAGGGATGGTAGCAAGGGCGGAGGTGCTAATGGACTTGACGACAAATCGATGGATGTCGGCCTCGTCGTGCCGACAGCAACGCGCCTCGATAACTTCAGCGGCCCGGTGAATCAACATCAACCGTCGTCAAGTCTGTCACGCCGCGAACGATGGTGCCGAACATCGTTTCGGCCGTTACAATCGCGCCGCGGTCGCCTTCCTCGATCGTCATGGACGTTCCTTCGGGAAGCAAAGCGCAACGAAGGATCTTGAGGTCAGGCGGGGAGGAGCCTCGCCGGAGCTGTTCCGTGGCGAAAGCTACGGCGGCCAACGTGGAGCAAACTAGGGCGCCGTCTGGGCGCGCTTTGCCTGTCCGGACGGTCGGAAGAATGCTCTCGGCCAATGTCGCGGTCCCGAGCAGAGCTCCAATTAGGATAGCAATGATATGGGTACGCATAGCGGCATCTTGAACCAAGTGCGGCGTGTCCGTCCATTCCCTTCAGTGGCTTCGCTTGGCCTCGGTCCCCGTTGTAACCGTCCGCTTTCTTCAAGGAAGCTATCGATCCAGAGTCGTGCACTAACCGGCTGGCTTTCCTGCCTTTCTGATTTTTGAGCATTGCCTGAACCGTCTCTGGGGTTGGTTCGTGGCTGGGTGTAAACTAGGCGGAGAGCGAGCGTGCCGAGTTTGAGACGACAGCCCGGAAACGAGCCAAGCAGCTTGTCAATGGCCATGCTGTTGAGCTTTGGCAAGGCGCAATCAGGATCGAAAGATTCGAGCCAGAACAGTAAGGCCGCCTTAGTGGGCGGCGTCTTCGTTCGGTCCCGGTAGTTCTCAAGCTCAACCACCTTTTCCCACACTATTGAGAAACTGCTCTTTTTCGCCAGGCGCGTAACCCTGCGAAGCGCCATAATACGGTTCATTGTCGCCAACGTGATCGAGTGATCGATGATGTCTGAAACGAGCTCGTCGGTGGGCAAGCCGGTTCGACTGCGGATCGCGAGCTTGTCCTCGAACAGCTGGATAAATGCCTGCCGGAGTCGCGAGGACTACCGTTGCAAAAGTCTGCTGGGCTGGCCCGTCGTTTGAGCCAGAATGGAACACGCCGGCCCATGTACGGTTCGACGAAGCCTAGTGACGCACACTGGCACAGAGATTCAGCAAAGAGATCGGTCGGGCAGGTGTTACATTCGCACATTTGGCGAGCCAAACCGGTTCCATTTGAACAGCATTGTTGAGGTTAACAATAAACCGGCCTTATTGACGCCGCGCGCGACACCACTCTTGCTTAAGCACTCGCGTTGACCAACTATAGATTGCAGGTGCGCTTTGCGAGTGGACTTGGAACCGTGACTGTTGCCGTCACACTCCTGCTAGGGAGCTTTGTCGTCGGACTGGGGACAGGTCTGTTGTTCCGGGCCTGGTCCCTCTTGCTGGTCTCGCCCCTAGTCGCAATTGTGTCCGCAATCGTTCTTCAGACCTCAGAGTTTAAGTCCTTCGCCGGCGTAGCGGTCATCGTAGGATGCCTCGTCATCAGTCAGCTTGCCTACCTTCTCGCGACGTTCCATCTGCACGGCGGAGAGGTCTCAATGCAGGAGGAAGTCGACGGCTATCCAAACGAACACCGCCAGAAGAATGTCCGCGACCAGGACGAATAGCGCCAATCCCATCCAGGAAGGAACCTTGCGGCGCAGCCGCAAGGAATCTCGGCGCGTCAGCAGCCCACTCACGAAGGACCGCCGCGCATATTGGGCCGCCGGGCCGGCCGCACTCTTTTGAAACACCAGTTTGTTCATTGCGGGACACCTTTAATGCTTATCGCCGTCACGCCGCTAACTGGTAAGAGCGGTAGCAAGAGCGGTGCCAATACGAAGCGGACATGGCGGCCGTGCGGACGCAGCGGGGCGGTAGTGTGACGGTCACCTGGCTCAGGCGATATGGACCGCAGAGCGCCCATGGACTTTATCGGGCCAACTGTCGGCCCCAAGGCGCACTGGTTAGCCGCATCATGTAAACGCAACAGCCAAAGCAATGGCCCCGACCGCGAAGTCCAACGATTGTTCAGGCTGGCCCCGGCGGGAGCGGGCGCATCGAAGACCCGAACTGGGCGGTCAAGCTGGTTCAATGAGGCGAATGGCGCGAGCCGTAGGAATACTATTGAAGAAGCAGCCGCTTGATCTGGCGCGAGCAATTACAGCTCAGCCTGAGCGACGCCCGCCGCCAGGTGACTGCCTCAGTTAGAACTGAATCGCAGACTTCTATACCGCGCGAAACTGAAGGGCCCCGATGTCGCAGAACGCCACGAGTCCAAGCCACTGGCTGCAGCGCGCATCGCAGACCCGCGCAAAGGCGCAGCGTACCAGAGACGTGGGCACCCGAGACCGGCTGATCCAAATGGCCGAGGAGTATGATCGTCTTGCCGAACAGGCTGAACGACAACTGGCCCCTTCCGAGCCAAAGCTATCCTGAATAATCCATTCATCGAGCGCATCTACGTCCGTTTCCGTGGCCCGGCCGGCCCCACCTTGTTCACTTTTATCTGCCCCAAGGCGGGACCGCGCTTTGCGCGTTGGGGATTCGGATGCACATCATCACCAACATGTTCTTCATCGTGTTCGACTGGACTAGCCTCGCGCTGGCCCAGTTCCTGATTTTGTGGTCGCGCAGATGCCAATGCTCACGGTTTGCCTGATCGGCCTTGACGACTACAGCGTCCGCGAGGACGGCCACACAGTAGGACTCATCCGACTTGCTCATGAACGCACGCCCGCAGTTTGGCTTTGGACCATCACGGTCACCATCCCCGGCCCACCGTTCGGTGACGCGGCGACGTTGGATGAACTCAAGGGGCGAAGAACCGCAGCCCATCCAGCAATGGAGCGCGAGCCGCAATAATGCAACGACCGGCGGAACTTTGGCAAAGAGCTTGCTCTTGAGTAGGTATCCGGGATTTTGTTAGTTCCCTCTCGGGGCTGGAGTAACCCACCGCCGCCGGATCATAAATTTCGAGTCCGGCGGCGTTTTTCCTTGAAGCCGATTCCGCGGAGCCACGCGCAGGCCAGTACCGCTGAGCGGAGTGCCTTACCGAGAATGTATGCTCCCGAGCACGCAAGGGACCTCGCTATGGCAATGTACACTGATGTCAGAGTTGAATTGGAGACGTGTCACGCCGCAAGGGGCTCTCCAACTCGCAATGTATCCGGAGACGATAGAACTGCGACACGCCTCTGCGCTAGCGGCAAAGAAAAGAGACCTCGGTTGCTGCGCTCGCGGCCTGGCAGCACGCTTCCTTCTTTGAGTTTGACAGCAAACGAAAGGCCAACAGCTGTGCCGCTTTTTGCAGGCGTACGCTTCGCAGAGGCTTTGGGTCCCCTCCTTTACGTCTATGCTGAGGATGAGGATACGGCGGCCGAGATCGAGGGCACTTTCTCTCTCCACATTGCCAATGTTCCCTGAAGCGCACTGAATCGGGATATCGAAATTTGTTCTCTTTTACCGAAGTTCTAATCTAGGCAGCCGGCCTCCTGCCCACCTCCAGCGACGCCGCCTTGAGTGCGTCTCTGGAGACGCCTTCCGCTGCCCTACTCACGATGACCTGAGCCATTTTCGTTAGCGTGGCGGTGCTGACGGACATTTCCCGTGCGGCTTCCTCTAATACGGATCTCATCGTTTCTTTTGTTTCCATCCTCCTGATCGTCAGAGTGTGTCAGAACGGAGCCGGCGACATGAACTATTAATTCTTGTCTGTTGCGGGCTAGCACCCTTCAGCTCACACGCCGCAGGTTATCAGGGGTGTTCGATATGCCCCGCCGGAACTGCCAGAGCGCGGCTTGGTTGGCCGGCTGCCTCGGCGCTTCTTCCACATCGACACGGGCTGTCATCATAGCGACGATCTTGGATTGCTGGCGCAAACGGAGAACTACCGCAAGATTTCAAGGAGATTGGCGGGCACACCGGGCCATGTCCGCTCGGCTCGAAAGGCTCGCAGAAATTCGATTCAGGAATGCGAGCTAGGGGGATCCGCGAACGCCGTTTGGCTTTCCTAATCGGTCCAGACGAGCGGCCAAATGTTCAACGCCGAGTCCCCCGCCCTGCTAGTTCGCTGCGGCTTTTTCGCACCCATCTGTAGCTTACCTTCGTAGAAACTCACGTTGGACTTCGCCGGACTGATCGCAAACCGTTCCAATTCAATACCTTCGCTCAGCCGGTTTGGAGGAGTGGATATCCCCTGAACGTCCGGCTTACAGATCACTTTTGAATTATTCCGGTTTGCTTCCAGACCACGAGTGGCAGAGCGGGGTGTTGCTGATGGCACGGACGTAATACGTTGCAGTTTGCACAACCCTCCGAATCGAGCCGCCAAATAGTGCTCAAGAAGGTCATAAAAACGGCCGAGGATAAGGCGGCAAACGACGAACAAAAAACCCCGCCGAAGCGGGGTTGTTGATGCAATGTAACTGGTAAATGCTAGCCTTTAGCCATGCACTCTTTGACATACGCCCGCTTCTTCGACAGATGAAGCCCCTGCGCCGAAGCCTCCTTCTTGCAAGCCTTCTGCCTCGTAAGCCATTCGGGGTTCTGTGTGGCACTCCCTGCAAGTGCAGGCGTGGCGACGGCTGCTGCCAGCACGACGGCTGTGATAACGACAATGTATTTCATGAAATCTCCAAAGTGTGATGCATCAAGGACCATGTTAGGTTCGCTGCTCACGAAGGCAATGTAGAGGGCGCTCAAAATACGATCAAAGCGGTTCGTTTTATGAGCAAGGAGGAGGCAGTGTGACGAAGAACCATGCAACGGCTCGCTGCCTTCCGTCCTGATTGCGGCAAACCGCTGCGCCAAACCGCGCTCGCCCCGATTCAACCCTCCTCTTGAACATTACTTTCTAAAGTAGGCGATCATCGCTTCGACCATCACGCAGCCGGTCACGTAAATGCCTACTCCCAGTCCGATCAGGACGATTGCAACCCACACCCACAAGGGTGTTGTCTCGCGCTGCTGTTTCATGCGCCCCCCAAACCCGGCTTGCCATTCAATGGCACCTGCGCGGTCTAAAAGGGCATACCCCGCCGGCCTGACGCTATCGTCTGCCCATTGCGGGCGGAGTCGAGCCCGATCAACAGTGAGGGGCCTCCGGCGGGGCTCCGGACCTGCGATCGGCAAGAGCACGGCTCATTGCCGAGACGCGCAGTGCAACGGGCGAGTCAGCCCGCATCTGCAGCGCACGTCGACCCACATGGAAGTCTGGTCGAGGTCGCCGAGCAAAAAATAGCCGAAAGCCGTAGCGCGATATGCCAGATGATTCAGCGGGTCCAAGGGAGTAAGGCGCATGGCAGTCCCGAGATGCTCGATCGCCACTACGCACTCTCCCGCATAAACGCGGAGCCAGCCGCTGCGCTGCCATGCCGCTGCATGGTTCGAATTCAATCGTAGAGCATGATCGATGACACCGATGCCTGCCTTGATGTCGCCTACGACATGAGCAATTGCATGGGCACTCCAGGTGAGCGCCACGGCATCCGCACGGCCGAGGTCCGCGCCCAATCTAGCAAGCCGATCGGTCTCGGCCGTCTCGGCAGCGTGATCAGTCACCCAGCCGTTCGACTTGCGCATGAGATAGCACTCTGCAGTAAGCGCGTGGCCGTGCAAAAGTAGGAGCTCGATCGCGCGATAGAATTGTTTCAGCGCTGCGTCGTGCCGGGTCCTGGTCCAATCATGCCAACTGGCGATGCCGCGTAAGAAGCAATCGTAGGCGCTCAAGCTTTCGGTCGGTTTTCGCTTCGCCCGCTCGATTTCGACCTGTTCCAGTCTGGGGCTGAGCGCGCCAACGACACTATGCGCCGTCTGGTCCTGCAGCGCGAAAATGTCTGCGAGCGAACTTCTCGAAGCGATCTGCCCAATTTTGCGTTCCGCTCTCCGCGTCGATCAACTGACCTGTGATACGCGCACGCTCGGCAGCTCGGGGGACGCTCCCTTCCAGCACATAGCGCACGCCGAGGTCTCGTCCCACAGTCCGGACGTCGACCGCTTTTCCCTTGTATGTGAAGCTCGTGTTGCGGCCACGCTGAGCGCCGCCGTCAAGCCAACCCTGACGCCGCTCGCCGCCGACGTGAGCGCTAATGGCTCTACTTTGGAACGCCGGTCGGGCTACTAGTGGTCTGCTCGCTTTCGGTCGGCCCGGAGGGTGCGCAGAAGCGCCAACTTGGCGCTTTTGACCTGACCGGACGTTCGGGCTGATCAATATCTGAGGCGGGGTCCCTAGGCGCGGCCAATCGGCGAGACGGACGGCGAGACGCACCCGCAGCTTAGCTGGATAGAGCATTACTGGCGAGTTCGACGACGGCACCTCGCATTGTTGCCGGCTTTCCGGCAGCGAAGATGGCCGCCATTGCGGGGTTGCCCTCTGCTTCCAGCGCCACAATAGCTTGTAGAGCCCAAAGGTAAGACGCCTGAAAAATCTCCGTATGGCGGTCGAAGTCAGTCACATCGATCCCTAGCGGACAGGGCGGCCGTATTACCAAATCGAGTGGCCCCGTCGGTAACGTATCGTAGCGCTGATGCGCCACAAGGCTTCGCCATAGCACGTTGACGGCACTCGGCGCGGCGGGAAGCAGCTTCTTACGAAACGGCGTCAGCATCGCCGCGACCAGCTCGAGCCGTCCGGGTAACTTATCATACGGGACATCGAACAGCTCAGCCGCCGGCTCGCCGAAATGCACCACGAGGTTGGGTCCACTCTTTAGTTGATGCATCGGTGCCAGCGGCACATTATCGATCAAGCATCCATCAACGAGCATCGCGCCTTCTGGCGTGTAGAACGGCGGCAATAGTCCGGGAATTGCGCTTGAGGCACGCACCGCCTGCCACAGCGATCCCGAGCGTATCAATTCTAGATTATGGGTCGAAAGATTGGTTGCGACTGCGGCGAAAGGTCGCCAGCAATCCTCGATTCGGCAGTCGTGGCCGAATTGACGAGCGAGCGCCCGATCGAATGCTTTATGATCCAGCAAGGCGTAGCGCGGCCAGGTTGGCCGCCGGAAGCTGCGACTCGTGACGAAAATATCGTGCGTGCCGAGCTCAAGATCCTCTGCTTCGAGGTTCTTTGCGAATCCGGCCGCCATCGCAGAGCCGACGCTGGTGCCGATAAAGATATCGAATATCACGCCAAGCTCGCGGAAGGCCTTGTAGACCCCCACATGCGCCGATCCAAGGCTTCCACCGCCCCCAGCGACGTAGCCAATCGCGCGACCCGACAGGAATCGGACTAGACTGTCGAAATCAACTTGATCCCGCAGCGCGACATGGTGATGCATGAAGCAGGGCAGCCGAGCAAGCCAGGCCGCGGTTCCACTGACGTGACTGCTCCGTTGATCATGTACGCGGACGAGGCGTCGCGCCGACCTTGGGTGAACCTCGCAGGCAAAAGTCTCGACGTCCGTCAGGGATCCCACCGGCGCATCGCCACGGCACCCGAACACAACCATGTCGGCCTGGCGGATGGCCTTGCGTGTCCAGGCATTGGCATCGTGATCTCCGAGGTAAACTACCAGCGGCGCGGCGTGTTCTAGCCTGTTGAGCCATTCAGCGACATCGGGCGCATCCGGGGCTCGCCCGGGAAACTTGGAATTGACGCGGGCGATATCGACGATCTCCGCATCCGTAGCGGCGAGCGCATCGCGAATTCGACGATCAAAGGCGCCAGGCAACAGCTCGCGTCCACCTTCGATTAGGGCCACCGTTCTGGCCCTTGGGGACGACCGAAGCGGCGCGAGGCGCGCCGTCTCCTTGCCAAAACGGAGCGCGAGCGCCGCAAGTACTGCCTCAACGATGGCGGGGGCGTCCCTGGCAAGCTTCTGGTAGGCTGCACGTGTTAGCACGAGCACACTGGTATCGCGAATGGCAATTACATTGGCAGTGCGCGGGACATTGGCAAAGAAACCGATTTCGCCAACCAATTCGCCGGCACGGAGCTCGGCGAGAGGTTGGAGCTCGCCATTTCGGCACACAGCTAGCGCACCGTGCAGCACCAAAAACAATGAGTCCGAGGAGCCCCCTTGAGCAACGAGCCTTTCTCCCCGCACCAGATCGAGGCGAACCATTGCGTTCAGGGCCGTGATCCGATGTTCCGGACTGAGAGTTCTGAACAGAGCGAAGTCTTCAGACACGTTCTCCGGCGCAAATGTCCCGCTCGCTTCATTCATAGAGACATCCAGTTCGACTGCACGGCCTCGATGTTAATGCCGGGTCGCCTCGTCTGCCAGAATGAATATAAGGGTCAGCGCGTCAGCTCTTCGCAATGCATTTATAGAAGCACCGCAACATAGATTGTAGAGCTATCCTGCCTCTACGACGCTGCAAGCTCGGGGCCCCTTTCCACCTTCATAGGCCTCCGTTCGCTGCGGCGCTTGAGTCCTTGAGTCTGGTTGTGGCCAGTATTGACCTCCGCTCATAAGGCCCGCGACGGTCGCTTCGGGGAGGTGAGCCGACCCGCGCCTGCAACCTGCGCGACGGCTGCCTTCGACCCCAAACGGACATCGGCGAGCCCTTCCAGAAGGGCCGTTTGAACGGTTATGATCTGCTGGCTACAAAGGCCTGATATGCGGCGCCCATGAGAATATATCAAATGCGCTCAGAGGTGTTGGGTGCGAGACCGCTCCACGCGCATTTGCAGACCGCACGGTTGAAGCAGTTTAGCTTCTTCGCAATAGGGAGTGCGCCGCATGAGTGATTTATATGGACCGGTCCATCGCGCGCTGCAGGAGCGCTTCGACACACGAAGACTTGCTGACGATGTCCAAAAACGTGTGGTGCTTACAGAAATTCCGCCGGAGCATAGGACGTTCATCGAAAGTCGGGATATGTTTTTCCTCTCGACTATCGATCATCAGGGCAGACCGACTGTGTCCTACAAGGGCGGCGACCGAGGGTTTGTTCGCGTTCTTGACGATAAGACGATCGCGTTTCCCTGCTACGACGGCAACGGCATGTTCTATTCAATGGGTAACCTGATGGGGAATGGCCAGGTTGGCCTGCTGTTCATCGACTTCGAGAGGCCGCATCGGGTGCGTCTGCAGGGCATCGCCAGTGTGGACGATGGTGATCCGCTACTGCAGAACTACGCCGAAGCCCAGTTGGTCGTGCGCGTGGCTGTGAGCGAAATTTTTCGCAATTGTCCGCGGTACGTGCATCCCTACACGAAGAGCAGGCCGTCGGAATATGTGCCGCGAGCGACATGCAAAACACCGCTAGCGCCCTGGAAGCGCGTCGATGATATCCGGGCTTCGTTGCCGGCTAACCGCTTTGCCCGCGATCTGATCGTGCAAGAGACGGGATGGAAGCGTCTCCAGGCAGATGGCATCACCTTGATCGCCGCCGACTCGCCTGATCAATTTGTCGATGACACACCCACGGCTGTGCTGATCCGGCAAATCCTCGGCGCGGTTGCCCAGTTCGACAAGGCCATGACGGTTGCCAAGCTGCGAGGCGCGCGCGAGCGCAAGCGGCGTAAGACAGGCGCCAAGGTTGAGGGTCGCAAGAGCTGGGTCGAGAGAAGCGCGGAGGACTCCGACGAGGGCAGGAAGCTTGCAGCAATGATCGCCGCAGCGAAGCGGCTGGAGGACGAGGGGCTGTCGCTTCGCGAAATCGCGGTCGAACTGAACAAGCTCGGCAATCGCAACGAGCGCGGCGCGACGTTCTCGCCGTCGTCCGTCCGATCGATGCTGGCGTGATGAGCAAGGTAGCTTTGTGCTCGTGCTGAGAATCCCACTATCGAGAAGCTGGCCTGCCATCTGGTATGGATGAAACGGACGATGAGACTTTTGCCCGGCTACCTGCCCATCCTGCGGGCCAGAAAACTCGGCCCCGTCGGGTGGGGCCTGGCAGACGAGGTCATTGAAAGATTTGAATTTCGCGTTCGATCAGAAGTCCCCTGGCCGTAAGCCGAAGAGCGCCAGAGCCGCTTGATGTCCGCTGTAGCTGTAACCCGGACAATAGCTGGCCTTTCCTCGACCGCAGCTTTTGACGCCAAGCGGAAATGTGGCCGCAGAACTCAGAAGACTTAGATGCAGATTATCTGCTTGACATTATATGCAGCTGGCCTTTGCTCCCGATGTAAGGCTTTAACAGGCGTGCCGACACTGCATAGGCAAGGCACGCCTCTCGCCTCACTTTGCACGAGGATTCCGCCACCCTGGGCGGCTTAGCGGTCGGGCGTGCTTTCTAGTCAGACGAATAATCGCTATGAAGGGCTTCGCATCAAAATCGCAGGAGGCCCATTTGCGCTGAGATAGCAAGCGATCGCTCGGCGTCATGCTGTTCGGCGGCCCACGGAAGGCTGTCACCGGAAATCCCGCGATGGGCCCCCCACCCCCGACCCTAACCGGTTGATTTAGCGTAGTGACGTAACACTAGCAGATCCGCGTATCCATTTTCGTTATTAGGAATCCCTCAGGAGGTTTGAATGGCACGGCCCATTATTCTCTTCGCCATTGCTGTCGTAAGCACCGCGGCGCTTTTTAACTCAGCGGCTGAAGCAAGCCATTTTGAATGCAATAGTCGAGCTGCGAATTGCGTAGGCAGTTGCGACACCTTCACTGGTGGCGCCGGTGACTTCAGAGGGCATCAGAACAAATGCATAGTCGCGTGCGACCGGCAGGCGACCGCATGCCTAATACGGGCTGACATACGTTGGCGCCGTGAATACCCCGGGGTGCGCTGAGGTTAGCACCTCCCTCGCGCACTACCTGCGCGACACCTTTGCGAGAATGCCTTCCAGACCCATGTGCGGAGATACTGAAGGTCTTTGGCCTTCACCCGTTCAGATGCTAGTTGCTCAATGAGCCGGATAGCTCGTGCGTTCCGCATTCGCGAGTTACGCTACATAGGAACACGCGGACGCGAGATTGGTTTTGATCACCAAGTTCAACCGCCTTGGGCCACAGTGCGAGAGGAAGACCACTAAACTGAACGAGTGCGAACAATTGGCGGAAGCGCTATGCCAAGATGCTGCAAGCGGACCCGGCAAAGAGAGGTTATTGAAGCTCGCCCGGGTCCTAAATGTTGCGAGGCCACAATTTTTTCCTTAGCTGGGTGGTGTTTCGGGCGCGCCAATCGTCGTTGCTGGTGTCAAGGCTGCTCCGGGAATGAGCTGGGACATTCGCAGCGCCCATTGGGCTCCACAGCGGTCTTGGCCATAGCCGAGACCCAGGGGAGCGCTCGCTGGCGTAGCGGATGCGCCCGACTAGCTGCCGGTCCTCGTGGACGGTGTAATCATCGAGGCCGATCATCCGCAGCGTCATCATTGTGGCCTGCCGTTGGCTAGGAACGAACTTAAACCCCGGCCGCTTTGAAAGGTGCCAATCAAAGCTCCCGGGACCTGCAGCCAATGCCACTTCCTCAGTTACCGCACTGGCTAATGATCGCAGGGGCCCTGCTGGTGGTGGCCGGCTTTATTGGCCTGTTGGGCAGCAGAAGAAATCGGGGCGAAGTTGATCGGACTTCGGACGAGCCGACTGATGCGCCATCGTCGCCCGTCATAGAATCCAAATCGGAAAAGAGCCAGTTGGCGGGGGCAGTAACTCTAGCCCGCAGCCACACAAGCGCCGGGGCCGTTCTCTCCGCCGACGAGCGGGCGCCCGAGGCGATGTAGATCAAAAATCCCGCGACGATCGGGAGTACCGCTGAGCCCCGTCATCCCCGTCTACTTCTGGTGCGGTGCGTTCAATTTGGCGATGAATTCGACAATGTCTTTGAGTAGCTCGTCACGGCCCAGCTGCTGTGGAAGCCGACGAGCAGCCGCTTCGAGCTGTTCGGCCTCCGCTGTCAATTCCTCCCGCGCGTCCTCGCTCATTTCCTCGTTCCGCGTCGGGCCATTGGCTCCATCTACTTTCGTGATGCTGGCTCTTTCCAGGGCAAACGCAAAGACCCCAGCTCCGGGTTGGGTCGGAGCTGGGGTCCAAGCGTACCAAAGGATCGCTCGGGCTTCCGAGGTCCAAGCAGGGACAGCCTGAACTTCAGGTCCTAATTTATCGTTACAATCTGAATACCCAGCGTACCCACAAGTGGCAGTGGTGCCGGCTGGTCGACAGATACTAGGAATTGAGAATTTGCGAGGTACTTGCGATGCCGCTTTGATGGCGGCATGCATGCTCGCCGTCGATACACAAAATGGGCCGGCCATTATCCGCCCCGCTCTCCTGCTGAATGGCTGGCTGGGGCCATGTGACCTGCAGCATCCAGTGCCTGGACGGCCGCTGCGATCGCAGGATCGATGTGCGGCTCGAGGCGCTCCCGCAGGATCAGCCGTGGTCGCGCGTCGGGTTGCGCCTAGTCTGCTCGGCATGCGGCGCCGCAGGATCTGTGCATATCGTCCCGAACTGGCATGACAGCCGCGGGCAAGTCAGGCCAAGCATGGGCCCTTGAGGTTTTGATTCCAGCGATGAAGCACGTCACCGAGCGCCATTTTGCCAATCCAGAAGCGGCAGCCCGCAAGCTGCTCGAGCTCGCCGCCAGCATAGAGCCGGTCCAGGATGGCCGCATCCACATCGAAAAGATCAACTATCCGTTCCTCTACACTCTCAAGGCAAGCGGCGCAGAGTTCGGCGCCGGCATCAGGTGCGCTGTCGAGAATGGCTGGTTAGAACTGCATGAGAGCGGCACCTACGTGCGGCTGCTGACAGCTGTAGGAACCTAGCATCACTGCCCCGGCTTGCTGTCTTGCTAGCTCGCCCGAGCTGGCGGAACGGCCCCGGCATTAACCCCAAGGCACCCAAGCCGGGGCCGTCTCTAAGCCGCGCGGCCTTGCCTTACTCCGCGGGGCATCCTTGGGAACATAAAGCCGCGTGCAGAGTCTGCCCACGTAGTGGCGAGACGTGCCTATGACCTCGAGACAAGATTCCGTCCGATGTCCCAAGTGCGACCGACCGACACGGGTTATCGAGCGCATTTGGAACTCAAACCCACCCGGCTTCCTCCGGATCTTCGAATGCGAATGCGGCGAGGTGGTCTGGGAAGAACAGCCACATGAGGCCGTGGAGGCAGGGCCTTGAACAAGGCGCCCCTCAGTGGCATGCCTTAGTTCATCCGATGCCACAGCTGGCTCATGATAGCGCGCTGGTCGACCACGTATTCCACCTTGCGAGCTTCTAAGCGGCGTCGCTCCCTCGCTTGCTCAGCATCGATGATTTGCTGCGCTCGCCGCGCCAACTCTTCCAAATTCTCCACGACTTGCCGGAGTGAATCTCTGTTCTGCGGGTGGCTGAAGCTATTAACCGCGGTGCGAAACACCTCAGCACACTTAAGCCAGTACTTCGGGCACCGCATTAGTTCCCCGCCCATGGCCAATTCCTCGATTGAACAGTTGACTGGAAGCACACAAAAACAGGCCGCCGTTACTGTTGTGGCTCGAATCTTTCGATCCTAGTTGCGCCTTCCCAAAGCTCAACAGCATGTCCATTGACGAGCTGCTTCGCTCTTTTCCGGGCTGTCGTCTCATCGGGGACCACCAAGTCAACCCGAAGCTGTATGTGCCCGTCAGCCCCGATTACGTAAGCTCGATATTCGCCCATCGTCACGTTAGTTGAATGCTTTATCGAGGCCAGTTTAGAGCCCATCGAAATGGCGGTACTATCAAATGAGACACCCCGTAGTTTTACGGATCGGGTTGCCGGCTTGATCTTTTCGTTTGGAAGGAAAAAGAACCCGCGGATCTTGGAGCCAGCAGAGTTGAGCTGAAATATTGTGATCGGCGGGACGCAGCGCTCGATCACGGGTATAAAACCACTCCAGCACGGCAAGACGTTGCGCTCGCGCAACAGCCTTCCATGTTCCGCTTTGGAACAGATGTTTTGGGACTCAACCTGCAAACCAAGTTCTGGAATCCTCCCGAACAGCCGGGGCTGGAAGTGTCCATTACATAAACACTCAATTTTCCCGGGAAAATAAAGGCCGCAGGAGCTAAGCTGATCCTGCGGCCTTTTTCATCGCACATGGCAATCTTGGCAGCGGAGGGCGGAGAGTGACGACAGTTACCAAGAACTTGCTTGCTCGAAAGGAAAAACTCCTCGAGCGACTTGAAGCTACCGAAGACGCCGATCAGCGAAGCGATATCAAACGACAACTTGAACAGGTCGATACTGCGCTAGAGTTCCTGGGCGTGCCGGAACAGACGAGCGAATAAGGACGGTCTCTCGTGCCGCTATACGCCGCTAGCGCGATGATCGGCAAAATGGCCGCGTAACGACGAACCGGGCGGCGCGTTTCGTAGGCTTATTGCTTTAGATCAGATGACGGATTTTGGTTATTTTCTCGATGGCCGTCAGAGCTTTGGAGATCTTCGCTCGAAGCCGCTCCTGGTGCTCTTTGTTCGTTGGCTCGTTCAGATAAGCTATTTCGACAAGAATATTGTTCAGCTTCGTGCAAACCCGTCGATCCTCCGAATACTGATTGCGCAGTGCCGTCAATTGCTGGCGCACCCGGAGCAAGTCGAGCGGCTGGGATTTCTTCGCACTCACCTCGAGCGTCTCGGATCAGGAACAAAGCCTCCGCGCCGAATATATTGGCCCGGCGGCTTTGCCATGGTGGGCCCGAACTTGGGGGAAATGTCCGGCGCCATCACCCTAGCTCCTAGCGCGCACCTCGCAACCGAACTCGCGGGTTAAGCTTGATGCGCGCGCTGCGGGTAAATTCTGGAACTGAGATGACCACACTGTCGCGTCGTTGCATTCGGTTCGGGCCCATCCAAAGGGACAATGCCGTTTAAGAATTTAGACGTTCCGGTAGCGCCCCCGGTTCTCTGTATTCTGGTGATACTTGCGCCGATTGCTGCCGCTCATTGGGCTGCTCCGTGACGCGCGAGGTTGAACTCCACCTGTGATCGGATAGCGATCTCAAGCTCCAGCAAGTCGCGATGGATTTCCGACAGCGAAAATCCCTTTTTCGCGTCGGCGGCTCGGGCTCGATCAATTGTCGCCCCTGATCGTTTTTTCCGGGTTCTTAGCAGCCACGGCAGCCGAAGCCGTCCGGTGGATCATCTCCGCCGACGAACCGAAGGAAAAAGGATCAAGTTCGCGAGCGGACCCTATCCGTGCTGGATCTTGGCCGACTCCCTCCCGACTTGAAACTTAATCTCAAATCCATGAACTAGTTCACAATTGCTTCTGTCAGCGGGGCGCAAAACTCGAGCTACAGCGGAGCAATTGAATCATGAGCTATTCAAATGGGAAGCGCGTTCCGCGGCGCATCGTGATTGCCTGTTTGCTCGTCCTATCGGGAACAGCCTTGGTGATCGCGGCGCCCTCGTATCTGAACTTCCGGACCCACACTGTGTCGGACCTAGCGTGCGCCGCTGATGGCTACTGCTGACTGATCGGCAGAGGCTAAATCAGGCGGGCCCAAAGGCCGCCTGATTCATGCCGGACTGTGGTTCTCGTCCTGAGTGGGCCAGCGCAGAGGACGCTAGGCGCTTGTCTGCCGGCTGATGGGCGCTTCTGGGCTCATGCCCGCACCCGCTCCAAAACCGCTTCTGACCCCACGAGCTTTCAGGAATTTTCGCTGAAGAGTCTAGGAGGACTCGAAAATCGAAAGGAACCTGACTACCCTGCGAGAGGGGCGAAATGAACGAAGTAGGATCTGCACCGCCTCGATCGGCATCAGCACCGTTTGGCAGGGTCTTTGGTGGTCAGAAAATTTGAGCCCGAATATTACATTCAGCTCTGCGCGCGCAGGTACGCCCAGATTACGAGCGATATTGTGGCAAGCTCGTCAGCCGAGCAGATCGCCGAAATGAAAGGTAAGCTCACGATCATCAAAGAAGGCGCGCTCGAGGAGGCTGAAGCTGAGCGACGCGGAGAATACGGAAGCTCCCAGGCTTTCTGCGACTCATCATCGAGCGGCGAGGCGCACCGGAGGGGCCGTTTGCAAGGTCGGATGCACTTGGGCTGATCGATTTTCTCGCGGTACCTCCAGCAGGCGCACTCGGTCTGCTATCGAGCCCGCAGATGGAGCATCTTGCCGACGAATGCGAGGGATGGGCGTGTACACCGAACTTGCATGATTATGAAGCGGCTCGCCTGAACGGCATGGCGATAGGATTGCGCCGGCTGGCAGAATACCTCGGGCCTTTTCACCAACCTCATGAACCCCCTGAGTCACTGCTTGGGCTTTTGGCAGGAAAGGGCTGACGAGTAGCTACGATTCTGGCAGTCGCTCGGAGAGCTCCTGAGCCTGTGAATTGCCTGCCGAGACGGGCTTGCCGCCATCCGACTCACCGCGGCAACTCACCTTCTCGCGCAGGGTTACCCAAGACGATCAAGCACTGCGAGCATTGCGTTTTCGGAGAATGCTCCGCGATCAGGACTGGTGAAGATCAGTTCGCCCTGCTGTCCATCGCGCACCTCGTCAAGTACGGCTAATGCGGGATCTGACAATGGGACGTAATGATCCTGATCCATTTTCATTCTCTCGCCCGGGATTTCCAGGTAGAGTTCGGCCGATCAATCTCAGACCAACGCCCCTCGACGGCCTCGTTGGTGCGGCAAGCCGTGAAGATTAGGAAGCGCAGCATTGCGGCCGCTACGCCTGGAGCGGCGGCAAGCAGCCTCACGAAGGCCGGCGCCTCGGCATAGGGCAAAGCGGGATGATGCCGAACGACTCGCTTTGAGCGGTTTGGTAACTTTTCACGCATCTGCCGCGTAAGTTCGGCCGGATTACGAAAATCGGATCATCGATGTCGACGTTCTTCGCGATGATGGTTTCGATCCGGCCGCGGACGCGGTTCGCGGTCTCCCGCTTCTCCACCCAGATGGGCTCCAGCAGATCGCAGATGTGGCTCGGCTTGATCTCTGGGATCGTCAGGTTGCCGATGGTGGCGTAAGCATAGCGTTTGAGGGAGGACGGCCACTGATCTCGATGCTTCTCACTCCAGCTCGACCAGTTCGCCCGAATGTAGGCTTCCGCGCATTCTTCGAAGGTCGGCAGCACGACCTTGGCGAGGACGACTTTCGCCTCTTCGCGTGCTTTTCGCCTTTCCTGGACGATATCGACACCGGCCGTGCTGCGATCGCCTTTGACGCGCAACCGAGCCGCATCCCGCGCAAGCCGCGCGTCCTTAAGCGACACTTCCTTCAACGAGCCGAGGCCGTGCCACCGCTCTTTGCCGTCTTTCCAATATCTGTATGACCAGCTTTTCGACGTTGGTCCCGTGACGATCAAGTAAAGACCGCCGCCATCGGCGTATTTGCCGGGCTTTGTGAGGCGCTCTACGTCGAGTGTTTGAGCCGTCCAGCCATTGTTCCTCCGAGAGAAGCGTCCTCCGAACCCACGGTCTTCAGCTACGGTCAGTGACCCGATTAGGAACAACACCGACGAACTGCGAAGTACAGTCTTTCGGCGTAAGTCACTGAGTTTGCTGTGGAGTTCGAACGACCACGAACAGTGGCGAATAATATACTGGCGGAAGGGGTGTCCGCCAAAGCGAATAATATACTGGCGGAAGGGGTGTCCGCCAAAGCCATGTCTATAGTGTCCATGGCGTCAACCCGCAATCGCAAAAACCCTTGTTTTCATAGCCGTTCCGAATAGGTCGCCAGTATGGTTGTCTCTACTGGCAACCACCTAGATTAGGAAAGAGATTAGGAACGGGCATGGCGCGCAACAGGCTCACCACCACGCAGTGCAATGCGCGTCGGAAGGCCGGAAAGCTGGCTGATGGTGACGGTCTGTATCTTCAGACCAGCCGAACGGAAACAAGTCATTCGTATTCGTTTTCATCCGCTGTGGCCGTCGTCGTGAGATGGGGCTTGGGCCGTTCGGCACTGGCACAGCGCAGGTTTCTCTCGCTGGCGCCCGCGAGAAGGCGGACGAAGTTCGCGATATTCTTGGACGCGGTGGCGATCCTTTTACGGAGCTTTCATCTCGCCGCGCGACCAGCCGGACATTCGGTGCTTTCGCCGACGAATGGGTTGAGGGCATGGAGGAAGGCTGGCGAAATGAGAAGCACCGCGCACAGTGGAAAAGCACGTTAGGAACAAGCTATTGTGCATCGCTCCGCAAGCGGCCGATCGGGGAAGTGACGACCGACGACGTAATCAAGGTCTTGCGGCCCATCTGGCGGTCCAAGGCCGAGACCGCCCGCCGCATCCGCGGCCGAATTGAACGGGTGCTAGACGCCGCTAGGGCGGCCGGTGAGCGGTCTGGTGAAAACCCTGCCCGATGGCGGGGTCATCTGTCAGAATTACTGTCGAAGCCCGAGAAGTTGCAGCGCGGCCACCACAAGGCCCTACACTACCAGGATGTGCCAACCTTCATGAAGCGGCTCCCGACTATGAAAGGGATTGCCGCCTTTCCGTTGAATTCACCATTCTAACGGCGGCCAGGTCGGGCGAGACGCGCGGTGCCTTGTGGTCTGAGATTCAGGATGATGTATGGGTGGTCCCGCCCGAGCGGATGAAGGGCGGACGCGAGCACCGAGTGCCGCTGGTGCCGAGAGCGCAGGCCATCCTGAAGCAGATGAAGAAGCTGCGAACCTCGGAAATCATCTTTCCGGGATTCCGTGATGACCGGCCGCTCTCGGACATGTCCTTGTCGGCGGTCCTACGCCGGTTGGAGGTGGATGCGACTGTGCACGGCTTCAGATCCAGCTTCAGGGACTGGGCAGGCGATGCCACCGACTTCCCGAGGGAATTGGCCGAGGCACCGCTGGCCCATCTGGTCGGGGACGAAACGGAGCGTGCGTACCGGCGGGGCGATGCCCTAAAGCGGCGCCGGGAACTGATGGAGGCTTGGGCGGCCTATTGTGCCGGGAAGTAAATCGCCCAACGTGCGACCTCTAGCGCCCGTTAGAGGAACGAACGCCCACAGGAAAACTTACAGGTTTCGCTGGCTTTCTCCTTTCGGCTGGCGGAGCGGCCCCGGCCTTGACCCCCCAGGCAATGCAGCCGGGGTCGTCTCTTTTAATTTTGTTGGGCCTCTAGTGAGGAGACACGAGAGCCGCCACGCTGAAGGCCACCACACAGGCGGCGGCCAATGACCAGCGTTATTCTGATCTCTTTGGGCATGTCGGCTAACGCCGAGAGTTGAACCGAGTTCCTGGCCGGAGTGCTAGGGCCCAC
>NZ_JBVVPB010000049.1:0-37394 GCF_055807435.1 Bradyrhizobium sp. Ken51
AGTCGCTGGCGTTGCAGATTTACAACCCGCACAGCCGACCGAAATACTAAGCTCGGCCATTGAGACAACCGAAACATGTTTCATTCGTAGTTCAATATGGTCAGCGTGGACGAACGATGTTTGATGTCTATCGCAATGACAAGCGCGGCTTGCTCGTTCTAAGTACAGGCTCTGCCGTACCTGCGCTTTACTCTGCACATACCTGGCGCAAGAGCAGAAAACGAGTTCTCAAGGTTAGCAACGAAATCAAGTCAGCCGTTCAGGCACAAGGCTATTACATCCGCAGCCTGCGGGCCACGAAGGAACGAATGATCTACGTCAAGTAGACCGGCGGCCGGTGTTCCCCATTGCAAATCTCTATGACATCGGCAGGAGCCAACGGACAAGTCTGTTTGGTTGGTTGGGACTGATCGCCGCTTGCTCGGGTTCGAACAATGACCGCCAACGTGACCGCGCGCTTTCCGACGGAGGTGAACGCTCGAGGCCGGTGATGTCCCAGGGTGGAAGGTCGACGCAGCAGCCAGCGGCCCTCCTACAACAACGGAACTGAATGCCCAGCAACCACATTTCGGTTTAGCGAATTATTTTCGCCATCCGGACGAATTTAGCGCTAAAAACTTCGACACTGGGGCTGGCCCGATATTCTACTTGTCCATTTTGACCCGGTGCTTTCCACCGCGTGGACCGGCGGCCTCGCTTAGAAGTCTCGGATAACCTGCCGACGGTTTGCAGTGATCGCTCACGAATCCGTAGCTCACACTTACGTCCTGCCAAGCTGCCAGAGCACTGCGGACATGTACGTCCGTCCGCCGTCCCCCTTGCTGGGTTGAACCAACGCACAGACGCACACCTCCCCGCTGCAACATGCAGTCGCGAACTTGCCAGGGCGTAGTGAGGACGAGACGGCGTCGAGCTGGGGTTCGGTGACATTTTCGAGGTGAGAAGCCGCCGGCGCCACATCGGGTTTGACTATCCCCTTCACTCGGCGAGTTCGCATGATCCGCGTTAACCCTGTCTTTGATCTTCTCCCATAGCAGCGCTTCCCGGTTCACCTCTGCCGCTAAGCGGCCTTATTACACCTTTGCAATCCGTTCTTGATTTCTGGAGCGCATTTCTAAGAGGATTTGAGTTTTTCTCGTTCGGAGAGCGTGAAATCAGATGAGAGTGGCTCTCTTCCTAATTGGCCTCGGTACACTCGCCGTGATGGAGCTCGAGGCGCCGCCGCGCATCACAGACCCTGTGAACGAGCCGCTGGCACTGGCAACGGTCGGATTACGTCCCTCACACGATACACTGACCAAGGCAGACCGGCTCGACATTCCGCAATTCGAAGCGTCGCCGCAGCCGCTTTCCTCGAGCGAACTGACGCATCCGCCGGACCACATTGCGATCGTTGCACGAGCACATTCGGAGATCGTCGAGCAGAAAGGCAACGCAAGCGGAAAATCCGCGATCATGCTGCCCAGACCTCGGCCCCGGCACGGAATTTCCAAGGCAAGCGCAGGCGCCAGTCGCGCTAAACCAGTCGCGGAGGCGAAGCCGTGCCTGTCAGGTGCCTTCGATGGCGTTTTTAAAGCATTAAACCTGCAGACGCGATGCCAGACCTAGAGCACGGATTCCTCTACGTTGGGACGACAGCCGATGGCAACCCGCGGCTCCCGCCGCATGTGTCAGAGCAAATACGCCGCGACGAGGAAATCCGACCGCCTCGCCCCGACGAGCGTGGATCCGTTGTCGCCGCGCGGAAGTGGTTGTCCGCGGAATTCATCACGCTCGTTGTTGGACTGGCAATCGGCCTGGCTTTCGTCGCAAGTTTCGTCCTGTTTCGCGATGCTCAATTGAAGGGGAAATCGATCGACAGAGCGGCTGCGAAGGCATTGGTCGAGCGCATTATCATAGCCGAGTCCAACGGTGACCCGAATGCAAAGAACAAGCGGTCGAGCGCCACCGGCGCCGCCCAGTTTCTCGATGATACGTGGCTCGAAGCCGTTCGAAGGCACCGACGCGATCTGATCCAAGGCCGCAGCGACAAGGGAGTCTTGGACCTTCGGGGAAATGCCCAGCTTACACGCGACATTGCCGCACGGCTGGTCGAGGATTATGCCGCGATGCTGACCAAGCGCGGTCTGCCCGTGACGCCCGGTTCTCTCTACCTTGCCCATTTCGCGGGACCGGCGGGCGCCGTCGCGCTATTATCCGGGGCAGAAAGTGCCGACGCTGCTTTAGTTATGGCCGCCGCTGACATGACGGGTCGGACCACACGCGAAAAGCTGGTCAACGCCAATACGTTCCTCAAGGCGATGACAGTCGGCAATATCAAGAGCTGGGCCGATCGCAAAATGGCGGCGGGCACTCGGCCTGGCCAAGAGCGGCTCAGGTAACTGGCGATTTTGGGGTCGCGAAGCTCTCGGCCATAAGCCAGTTTGAGTATCCGGACGCGAAAATAGCACCCAGACCGACCGGAAAGGCTCCGATACTGCTCCGGTCGAGCAGCTAAGCCACTCGCGGCAGCAGGGTTAGTGAGGAGAGACGATAGCCGCCACGCCAAAGGCCACCACGCAGGCGGCTGCTAATGACCACAGTGTTATCCTGATCTCTCTAGGCACGGCCGGTAATTCCGGAGCTGGAGCCGAGTTCCAAGGGGAACCTTGGGTCCTGCAGAGCAGTATGCCCAGGTCCGTCGACTGGCCAAAAAAGACGGCCTCAGGACGGGGCGGACCTGAGGCCGAGGATACCTTCCCTATTCGCCTCAGGCGTTTACGCAAAACTTAGCCCAAGGCCACGTTCCAACGGTTCGCGCGTCAGGCGGTTCCTTCGACGCTTTAGAGGCCGCTCGACTGCATCAACATCAGCGCCGCAAGCGAGGTCCGTAGCTACTTTGACCCGATACCGGTTTTTGCGGGAGCTGTGGATGGGGCGCTGGCCGGAGAACCAGCGCCCGACCCGGTCGTTGTTGGCCGGTTCGTTGAGCTGGTTGTGGTTGCGGGCGCGCTAGTCTGGTTGGACGCGATAGTGTGGTTGCCGGTGCTGTAGAAAATGGCGGCGATCGCGGCGGTCACGACAATTGCGATGACCACCCAGGCTATGGGGTTGTCACGGTAATGATCTCGTTCTTGGGCTAGACAAGCCGATAAACCCGAGATCCCTCCATCGTTCCTACCGTCTGTAGTGCCCACTTTGGTCGCCCCTTCAGCAGGCGCGGCGCGAATGCTAACCTGCAATCCCAACACTCAACGGCCGCTGCAATCGCCCGCTTGCGACTCGACGCGCTTCCGCAGGATCTGTGCATATCCTCCCGAACCGGCAATGACAGTCACGGGCAAGTCAGGCCAAGCATGGGCGCTTGAGGTTTTGAATCCAGCGATGAAGCACGTCACCGAACGCCCTTTTGCCGATCCGGAAGTCGCCGCGCGTCAGCTCGTTCAGTTGGCTTCGGGCATCAAGGCAGTACAGGACGGCAAAATCCATATCGAGAAGATCAACTACCATTCCTCTACACGCTCAAGGCAAGCGGCGCGGAGTTCGGTGCCGGCATCAGGTGCGCTGTCGAGAAAGGCTGGTTGGAGCTGCATGAGAGCGGCAGCTATGCGCGGTTGCTGACGCCGGGCGAGGATTTGCTGCTGACGACGGAGTTGGTCCCGCGAGTTTGACGAGCCGATCGTGCTGCCAGACGGCAGCAAGGTGGTGACGCTCCTTGACGCCGGCGATTACACGGTGCTTTGCCGTGGAAAGAGCATCAGGCTTCCGTTGGGTTGCCACGATGTCCCGGCCGTTTTCCATGGAGGTAAAATCGCCTTCGCGACCGCCAACTTTCATATGCCAATGGCATACGCGACGGGCTAAATCAAACTGGCGGCAGGGCGATGCTGCAAAAAGCCGGCGCCAGAGGATGATTCCTGAGGCCGGAAGTTCTACGCGTCCGCTCCGAGACCGCCCGGAGCTGGAGACGAATGCGCCCCGATTGCCGATTGTTCCCGACCCTCGTGGGATCGCGGAGCCGGCGCATGATGCATGTTAAGCCTTCTGCCGATTGTGGAAGCGGCATATTGCAAGCCTGAAACGCTGGATTACGATCATCTCACCGGGGCTGGCTTCATATTTCACTTGATCCTTTTAAACCCGGCTTCATTTGACCACGGACGGGCCGCAGCAGTGCCTCCTGCTGCGGCCTTTACGTGACGCCGCCAGCAGGTTCCGGATAACGCTTTGGTGAACGAAACCGTTTGCCGCGTTGCGCGAAGCACTCCGGAAATGGTCGGGGGTCTACCCTCCTCCTACTGACGAGGGGATCTGAACATGATCACGCTTAAAGCAATTGCGCTTCTTGTTGGGGCCGGATTTATCTTCACGGCGTATTCCGGTGATCTGGGCGCTGACGTGGTTCTCGCCATCGTCGCTTGCCTCTCCTAACGGAAAGGCCCGTCAGCGGGAACCAGCGCACCGCAGCTCGTCATTAACACGATTGACGCCAGCTACCGGGCGGGACGTGGCCGTGGGGGACATACGGGTCCTTGTGCTTGTAGTTGAGGGCCCGCCAGCTCCGCCAACCCCTGCCGCTCCTCCCACACCTTTGCTGCGGCAAGCCTCTCTCTCAATGCCCATTGCTAGGAGTTTTGTTGTCTCGGTTGAGAACCCGAGGCGTCGCTCCAGCTCTTCCTTCTTGGCCACGAGCCTCATTGGCAAGAACGTCATTGACGAGCGCGTGGAGCCGCCACAGCTCTTCAAGCGACATGCTGTCAAACGGCTTTCGTTCCACGAATCCCCTCGACTCACGGATTGTCTATAGCTTGGGGTACGAGCGGAAGCTGGCAACTAGTCGTCTGTGGAGCGCGGAAGCTTAGAGGGCCCGCGAACTTTAGCTGTTCTTCTGACTGATCCTCTCCCCCGTCGGTGCGGCGTGCCAATCCTCCTTTGCTCAGCTTCGAGCACGCGGGTGCGAAGGGCCTCGAGTTGGGAAAGTTCAGAGATGAGTGCATCCAGATACTGGCGGCGCAGGACATCTGCGCGGCGCTGCGTGTATCTCCTCGCGACGAAGGGATTGCTCGTTGGCTGGCCTATGTTGGTACAGCTAAATTGCACCTTGAAGCCGATGGTGAAGCCGCTGAGTGGCTACGCCGAAGCCTGATGAGGGTCAACAGGCCCCGATCACGCCCGAGCTCGGACCTTCCGCTGTGCATCCGTAAGCCGACGTTTACATCCTAGTCGAGGCTCGTGCCGGCGAGTTAGGTGCCTCGCATTCAAGTGCACTTGATCGACACATCGTTGCACCGGGCCCGGGTAAACTTGCGCTATCCAAGGCTCGTCGGCGAAGCGAACGTCATCGATGTTCGACAACCGAAGGCAGATCCAGCTGGCTTTGACCGGACGCTTCGTGCTCGAACTTGCCTCCACAACCAGGGAGAATGCGCGCTCCTCACCGGCGGCGTGGCCCAGAGTGTACGGGCAGACGGTCTGGCGCTTGCCGCCATGGCTCACGTGAACCGGCCGGCGTTCAAGGATCGCTTGTCTGAGCGCCATGAAGACCTGGCTGTGGCCTTCGCTCAGGATCTGGAACGGTCGCTTGCGACCGCGGCGGGGTCGGTACGCGGCGAAGTCCGGGTTGAAGGTCGCGGCTTGGGTGATCCCGATGCGCTCCATCATCGCAAAACTGGTCCGATCAACGAAGGAAAAGCCCTCCTCGGGAGAGCTCGCCTGTGTCTCCGCAGCCGCCTCCAGATCGGCGCGGACAATGGGTGCGATCCGAACTCCGCTGTCACGCAGCCGGTCTCAGAAGATCTCCGCAATGTCGCTGCCGAATTGGGCTTTCAGAAGCTGGCATGTCTCGACCAGCACCAGGTCCGTGGTGAGGTGCCGCTCGATGCTCCAAAGAATCGACTTAGCGCGCTCATTCTGAGCATCCCGCTTGGCAGTCGCGACGAACCATACCGTTGCGTCGACGAAGGCACTCATGCGCGTCACTCCTGAACCGGATGCTCCCAAATCTTGCCCGTCGGATCGTTCTGCTCAACCCACTTTTCCGCACACGCTTGCGAGGCAAAGAGCCTGACCCAATCGACGTCCCCAATGTCTCTGGATTCCGGATCGTGCGAGTGGAGCCAAACCGATCCTCGGGCCCGACCGCCTTCCACTTCGTACTCCCAGGCTACGCCTTCGGGGTCGTTTTCCTTGAACCACATCTCGGCGACGTCGGCAGATGCAAACACCGTCACGCAGCCTGGATCCTCCACGGTGGGCGGTGCGCAGTCGTGGTAGTCGAGGTACAGCCATACGGTTCTACCGTCGCGGCGAGCTTCATCATGGCTGCGGACCGCCTCGTTCACCCTTTGCCGGTCGAAGCGATCGGCCTGAGGCAGCGACATCACCGCGGCGTATAGTTCGGCAGGAATGCTCCGCCTGTCGCCCGGAGGTTTGTGGCGCCATTCCAGCCATTGATCGAATGCATCCGACATGCGGCTCACCTCCTTGGCTTGACGCGGAATGGACTGTCGATGGAGAAGGCGTCCGGCGCGATCCCACTCTCGATGCGCTTCCAGGTCACGGGCGCTGCGATCGGAAATCCCTCGCGGGCGCGCGGGGAATAGGTGCCGATCGCGGTGGTGCCGCGGCCGTTGCGCAGATAATCGAGGAAGATGCGGCCGCGGCGTTTGGCCTGGGCGGACAGGATGTATCGATCGGGGTCGCGCGCTACGCAAGCGGCCACCAGCTGATGCGCCACCCGATGCGCCTCGTCGTGCAGCACCGGCTGATCCAGTGGCGCCATCAGATGGATTCCTTTGCCGCCGGTGAGCTTGGGCCAGGTCTCGAAGCCCTCGCGTTTCATCAGCGTGCGCAGAGCGAGCGCGGTCTCCACGACGGCATCCCAGTCGACGCCCTCTCCGGGATCGAGATCGATCACGATGCGGTCGGCATGTTCGAAGTCCTCGACGCTCGCATTCCACGGGTGCAGCTCGACCGCCCCGATCTCGACGAGACCGAGAAAACCGTCCAGGCTGTCGACCCACAGACGCGTTCCCTGCCCGCCCTCGCGCTTCTGAATCCGGAGCTGGTGCACGGCGGCCGGAATGTCCTTCGGCAGCGGCCCCTTGTGATAGAAGGTCGTACCGTGCACGTGACGCACCAGCTTGAGCGGACGATGCCCGAGATGCGGGACGGCCTTCTTCCATACCCTGCGCCAGTAGTCGGCGAGTTCTTCTTTCGACGGCACAACGGCGTCGGGCAGAAGCTGCAGGATGTTCTCTCGGGGGACGCCTAGCTTCGGCCGGCCGGCTACGGACGGCACAAGCCGCGGCGCCTTGACCTTGCGCACCCCAAGATCATCGCGAAAGCCCTTGAACACGGCTTCACGAAGCAGGCCATCATCGGTCAGCGCGCCATACTGGACCTCGATGTCCAGGGTCGGCTCGACCCAGGTCGCCTTCGGCTTTTTGACCGCCACGTCGAGCGGAGAAGTCTTGCGGATCAACGGATCAAGCCGCTCGCGCAATTCGCGCGCGGTCGCCTCGGTGTAGCCGGTACGCACCTTGCCGGCGTAGAGCAGCTTGCCGTTGTCGTGCCGGCCGACGTACAGCGAGGCGACCTTGCGCGGGCGCGCCCCCAGCTTCTCCACGAATGCGACAATCGGAAAGGTCTCGCTCTTCTTGCACTTGAGCTTGATCCAGCTCTCTTGCCGTCCCGAGCGATAGGGCTCGCCGAGCCGTTTGGCGACCAGGCCTTCCAGCCCCAGTTTGCACCCTTTGTCGAAGACCTCGTTGCCGTCGGCCGCAAGCGCTTCGACATAGATGAATGTCTCCGGTGCGTCCTTCAGCAGCCGCTGCAGCAGGCGCTTGCGTTCCTCGTACACGACGCGGCGCAGGTCGTACCCGTCGAGGTATAGGAGATCGAAGGCGTGGTACCGCACACGCTCGCTGCGCTTTCGGCCGAGCTCTCTCCTGAGCTGCTGGAAATCCGGCAGGTCGCCACTGCCGTACACCACCGCTTCGCCGTCGATGATCGCGCTGTGTGCCTTGAGCAGGTGGGCGCCGGCTGCGATCGAGGAGAACTGCTCGGTCCAGTCCAGGCCGGTCTTCGAATAGACCTTGGCGTCATCATCTTGCAGATGTAGCTGCGCCCGGTACCCGTCGGCCTTGATCTCGTAGACCCAGTCTTCGCCGCGCGGCGGCTTTTCGCGCAGCGTGGGATCACACGGCTCGATGTAACCAGGAATAGCAGCTCTGATGGCGCCATGGACACGCGATACTCCCGATCGAGACTGACGCAACGCCACGGCACACATGTCGATTCAACGCCGTCGCCCTAATTCGTTCCGTGTCTCGCCTAGCACTCGTTCGGAACGTGGGTTGTCCGAGCGTTGGCGGGCCGTGGGCGTGGGTAGGAGCGGTGCGATGATAGAATCGGAGACCCTGCTGGAGAAATCTCCCCAATGCGGCGCTTGGCCTATGGCGGCGAAATCCAAAAGTCCGCTTTCGCGCAACGCGAAATCCAGTTCAGCTGTCCGAGGTGCCAGACGGAGGAGGTCGGCCGGCTCCGTCGTCCAACGTCCCCGTTGCGCGCTGCCTGACACCACGCGGCCAAAGCACCGGAGGCGCTGTCACCGTGGCTTTCGAGGTGGCAGGTTCTCGCCCGGCGGCGAGACCAAGCTGACCAGCCTCGATCCCAATGGTCCCCACGAGCAAGGTGGCGCGCTTTCAATCCGCAGCAACATGCGTCTGGAACGTAATTGACGTTCCGGCTTTTTGCTCCGTGATAGTCGGAGGGAAGTGTGATGAAATCGACGAGTGCTCTCGCATTGGCACTTGCCGTCTCGACAGCGACGGCCTCGGCGCAGCCGGTGCGATGGACCAGGTACACCATTCCCCAGACCGGCACCTCGATGGATTTTCCATCGTCCATCTTCACGGAAGAAGCTGGCCGACCCGACGGCTACGGGCAACGGTTCCGAACCGCCGACGGGCGTGCAGACATCACGATCCAGGCCGCGCCCAACGCCGAGAACGATTCACCCGCGGCCTTTCTCGCCAAAAAGCATCCGCCTTCACGCATTCAGTACAAGCGAGTGACATCACGGTTCTTTGCGGTCTCCAGCTACAGGGGCGACAAGGTTTGGTACAATCGCTGCAACTTCTCGGGGCGGCTGATCCATTGCGTCCTGATCAACTATCCCGCAGAGGAAGAGCGCGCCTGGGACAACACCGTCACTCGTATGAGCCTGTCGCTCAGCGGAAGGTAGTTGCGCTGCGGAACTCCGCGCAGAACATCTCCGCGCGTCCCCTTCACAGGGTGCTCAGGTCGTCCGGCACGTCGCCGAATGCGGATCACGGTTGCGTCTCCGAATTCGCCTGTAGCCGGATCCCCGCTGCGGCTGAAGGCCACCGCGCCGACAATGCCAGGCTTTCGTGAAAGCGCCTCGGCTTTCATTACGGCGGCGTTGGGATTATTGAAGCATTCGACGGCCTCACCGGCAGCGACACCGTCATCCGAAGGGAGGAACGGCAGAGCCACATAGTAGGTCACCGCGGGCATGTCAGTCGTACCAGTCCTTTCAGTCGCGCGGGACGTCGAACCGGCCACGCGAGTAGCCGGCAGAAATCGAAGCCCGCAGGTCTTCGACCTGCGCCTCCAGGAAGCCATTCGCGACGATGAGCGCCTTGAGAGCTTCCCGGGCGTCGCCCGCACAGGCCGCAATCGCCTGGTCGGCGGCGACCTCCAAGTCTAAGGTGGCCAGTCCGGACGCCATGGGTTGGGCCATCGCCATATGTTCTCATTTTGTTCGTGAGAGACGCCGGAGTGCCACCGAAGTGCCGCCTACCGCGCGACCCACATCACGGCGCCTCGACAGAAATTGAAGGCGAGGCGTCCATAGAGAAAGCCGCTTCCCGGCTCGGACGCAGCGAGGCGGTACGAATTGCCGAGAGCTCGGAGGATTTCGATCATCTCCATCAATTCATGATGCGTCAGCGTTAAATGAAGACTGGCGTGCGACACCAGCAGGGCTTGAATGCCGAGATTGCTCATGACGGACCTGCCTTTGCGCGCGGCAGCGGCATGAATCGCGCGAGATAGGCGCTCCGCCATTGATAGGGTGTATCGCCGACAAAGCGCTTGAACACCGTGGTGAAATGCGCCTGGGTCTGGAAGCCCACGGTCAAGGCAATATCGACCAGAGTGACTTCGGCCTGCTTGAGCAGCTCCTGGGCGCGCTCGATGCGGCGCCTCAACAGATATTCGTGAGGCCGGTCACCGACGGCTGCGCGGAACTGTGCGGCGAAATGCATCCGGCTCAGGCCGGCGACCGCGGCCATGTCCTGAAGCGTGATCTTGGCGGCCAGATTCTTGTCGACATATTCCAGAACGCGCTTGAGGCGCCAGGGCTGCAGCGACCGTACGGTCCGGCAGGTCCCTTCCTCGTGAACACCATCGGCCGGATCGAGTGCGGTCGGTGCGCTGGACGCTTGCCGGCTGAACGTCCGGGTGAGGATCGCAAGCCGCAAGGCGTCGGCCATGATCGCCGAATGGGCATCGTGCGCGGCTTCGGTTGCCGCGAGCGCGTCCGACAGGCGCCGCATGACCGGATCGGCGGCTTCCGCTGCAACCGCCTGCCCGCTCTCGACAGGCTGCCCCGCCAGGAGTTTTGAAGAGAGCCGGAAGCGAGGACCACGAACGGCAGAACGTTCGGCGTCCGCCGCATGCTCGACCGCCAGGGCCATGTCCAGATGGACGAAAGAGAGCATCGTTCCGCTTTCGCCGAACCGGTCGGGGAGTTTCGACAGCCCGAGCCGGTCGCGATCGATTGCCGAGATACCGATCGCGCGAACGTCATGATCCTTGATCGCCTGTGAGCGTGAGATCTGCAGCGACATCGTCGAATCTCCTTGTCCCGTTTTCGATCCGGCCTGGCCTGACCGGCTTGCCCGAACGCCATGAGAGCAGAGTAATTCGGCGGTGTGCGCGATCCATTCTACCCGCGGGTGCGTCTATAGGGTCTCGGGTTGACCGCGTCATACCTAGGTATGATCACGACCTGTTCGTCGGGTGAGCGCACCTATGCGATGCCTCCCAGGCATCGCGGCCGCGGACAGGACTTGCGGCGCGACGCCTGCGGTAAGTTGACGCGCTTTCCGCGCGCCATCCACCGGCGGGACCACGCGAGCTCCCTCGTTTTCCGGGGAATGCCGCTTACCGGCGCTTTCACCGCATCGAGCGGCACGACAGGTCTTCCACGAGAGCACGAAAATCGCGCGGGTGGATGTTGTGAACGCGATCAAATCGCGGCATCAACGCCGCTGATAGCTGATGTGAGAAGAACGACTGCAAGCGACGATGACGCGTCATGATCTGACCACGGGCTCATCCACGAGCCGCACCGGCTTGCGGTCCTTGTCCGCCGTCCTCGCCTTTGCAGTTTTCCTGGTTGATGTCCTGACGCCGCTCGAGGGCGCCGTGGCGGTTCTCTACGTTGTGGCAATCCTGCTCGCGGCGAAAACCAACCGGCGCGACGACACCATCGTTGCCGCGGCCTGCTGCGTCGTCCTGACGATAACAGCCTATCTGCTGTCGCACGATCTGCGAACGATCGCCTCACCCGCCCTTCGTGTGCTGGTGAGCCTCGCGGCAATCGGGATCACGACCTTGCTGGCGCTGCAAAATCACGCCGCGACGAAGCGTCTCGCGGCGCAAGCCCGCTTGCTCAACCTCTCGCACGACATGATCTTCGTCAGGGATCGCGGCGGCGTGATCACCTTCTGGAACAAGACGGCCGAGCAGGTCTACGGGTGGTCTGCCGACGAGGCGGTCGGGCAGCTCGCCGATGCGCTCCTGCAAACCAGATATCCCGACCGGCGCGAGGTCATCGAAGCGGGCCTGGTGGGAACCGGTCGATGGGAAGGCCGTGTGCAGCAACGAACGAAAGACGGCGCGGCGCTCGCCGTCGATGCCCGATGGGCCTTGCAGCACGACCGTCTTGGCAAACCCGTCGGGGTCCTTGAAACGCACACCGACGTCACCGACCGCGTGGCCGCACACAGCGCGCTGGTGCGAAGCGAACAGCGATACCGCCGGATGTTCGACGCAAGCCGGATCGGCGTCGTCGAAGAGGATTGGAGCGAACTTCGAACCGCACTGCAATCGCTGGATACCGCGGGAGCCAGCCTGCGCGACCATCTGGCGCGACATCCCGATTTCGTCCGGCATGCCCGCCGGCTCGCTGCAATCACCGACGTCAATCCGGCCCTGCAAAAGATGGCGGGAGCAAACGGCGCCTCGACCTTTATCGAGAATGTGGACCTGCTTCTCGGCGAGAACGACCGCAGTTTCCTCGGCGCATTGATCGCGTTCGCGGAAGGCGAGCCGTTCTACGAAGGCGAAACCGAGCTCGTCAGGCTCGACGGACGCAAAGTTCCCGTGCTGTTCACGATCACCTTCCCTTCCGGGCCTGACGGCGACCACAACGTGCTCGCCTTCGTCGTCGACATCACCGAGCGCAAGCAGGCGCAGGATGCGTTGCTCGCGGCGCAGGCGGAGCTCGCCCATGCCGCGCGCGTCGCCACCCTCGGCGAGCTCAGCGCCTCCATCGCCCACGAGGTCAATCAGCCGCTGGCGGCGATCGTCACCAGCGGCGAGGCCGGCTTGCGATGGCTGCGGCGCGACGTGCCCGATCTGAAGGAGGTAGCGGCCACGATCGTTCACGTCGTCGCACAAGGCCGCCGTGCCGGCGAGGTCGTGGCCCGTATCCGCACCTTCCTGAAGAAGGCGCCTGCCCAGCAGGACAGTCTCGATGTCGCCGAGATCATCCAGGAAGCGGCCCTTCTGGTCGCGCGGGAGCTCGCGAATGACGACGTCGTCCTGACTGTCGAGACGAAGCCTGGCCTGAGGCCAATTCGCGGCGACCGGATCCAGCTTCAGCAGGTGCTGGTCAACCTGCTGGTCAATGCCGGCCAGGCCATGTCGGACCAGTACGAATCCCGTACCGTCATGCTGCGCGCCAGCCCCGTCGACGGCGAGAGACTCGCCATCACGGTGCAGGACAGCGGTCCCGGCATCCGGCCCGACGACATGCCGCGCCTGTTTGATCCGTTCTTCACGACGAAGCACGGTGGAATGGGCATGGGACTTGCGATCTGCCGAACGACGGTGGAAGCTCACGGTGGCGAGTTGTCGGCCGAGAGCCCCCCGGGCGCGGGAGCGACATTCCGCCTGACACTGCCATACAGCCAAGAACACACTCGACCATGACACGACCAGACCACGCGCAACCGCCTACCCAATCGCCCAACTCGGTCGTCATCATCGTTGATGACGACGCAGGGATCCGCGCCTCGCTCGACAGCCTGTTCCGATCCGTCGGCCTCGATACGCGTCTGTACGGCTCGCCGTCCGAACTGCTTGGAGGCCCGCTGCCCGACGGCCCCGGCTGCATCGTGCTGGACGTCCGCCTTCCCGGCGTGAGCGGGCTCGATCTGCAGAGCCAGCTCGTCCGGCAGGGCATCAGCTATCCGATCATCTTCATGACGGGCCATGGGGACATACCGATGTCCGTGCGTGCCATGAAGGCTGGCGCCGTCGATTTCCTCTCCAAGCCATTTCGCGACCAGGACATGCTCGATGCCGTGACCGCGGCGCTCGAACGCGATGCGCAGTACCGGGCGGAAGCCGCGACCAAGGAGGACATCCGCGCCCAGTACGAGACTCTGACGGCGCGCGAGCGCGAGGTGATGGGCCACGTCACCGCCGGCCTGATGAACAAGCAGGTCGCCGCCCTGATCGGGCTCAGCGAGATCACTGTCAAGATTCACCGCGGGAACGTCATGCGCAAGATGGGTGTCCGGTCATTCGCCGACCTCGTTCGCAAGGCCGAGGCGCTCGGGGTTTCCCAGACCCGCAGGACTACGGACCAAACCTGAGTATAATTCCGGCGGGACTGCCCCAGGTGCATAAAGCGTCATCGGCCGCGCAGAGGGAGATGCTCTTCCTTGCGGAACCCGCGGTCAGGATTGGGCGTCCATGGCCAAGAGCTTGGTGATTGCGATCGTAGACGACGACGAAGGCGTTCGCGCATCGCTGGCGAGCCTCGTGCGTTCGGTCGGCTACGAGGCTCAGGCCTACGAATCCGGCATGGACTTCCTGCGGCAGGCGCCCGGAGAGGATCCGGCATGCATGATCGCCGACGTCCAGATGCCGGTCATCACCGGCGATGAGCTGCAGGCCCAGCTGGTTGCTGCCGGCCGCCATTTTCCAATCATCTTCATGACGGCGTTTCCGAGCGAAACCGTGCGTCAGCGCGTCATGGCCGCAGGCGCGCATTGCTATCTCGGCAAGCCTTCCAGCGGTGACGAGATCATCCGCTGCCTCGAAGACGCGCTGGCAGGCAGCGGGCCGCAATAGTCCAGCCCGCGGCTGGGCGGACGAGAGCCGTTTTCCCTCAACCCGGCGTGCAATCCGGCAACGAGGTTGGTGAACCGGAAATACCGACGAGCCCGCACACCTCATATTCGCGCGCGAATCACGACACTGGCAGGGCTGGCCGCTCTGCCGAGGGAAATGGGGATCTCGCGCGATGCAGATCAATGCCGATGCTGCCGTCGAGGCGCGCCCATGGGTCTTCGCCGGCTTTCCGGCGAGCTCCTGGGCCTTTGCGCTGCGGGTGTGGCTCGCGATGCTTCTCGCGCTGTATGTGAGTTTCTGGCTCGAGCTCGAATCGCCCTCGTCGTCAGCCCTCACCGTGGCGATCCTGGCCCTGCCCACGCGCGGTCAAGGCATGGAGAAGGCCGGCTACCGGCTGCTTGCAACCGCCATCGGCGTCACGGCATCGATCGCAATCGCCGGCGTGTTTGCCCAAACCGACGGTCTCCTGCTCGCGGTGCTCGGCATTTGGGTCGGCCTTTGCGTTTGCGCCGTCGGGATGCTCGACGGCAATCGCGCTTATGCAGCATCTCTCTGCTGCACCACGGTCGCGCTGATTGCCATTCAGCAGATCGACAGCCCGCTGCAAGTATTCCCGACCGGTGTCGCGCGGGGCGCGGCCATCAGCGTCGGGGTCCTCGCGGTGGCGCTCGTGAATGAAGTTCTGGCCGCGCCGAATTATCACCCGGCCCTGGCAAGACGCATCGAGGCGCTGGCTGGCCGGGTCATAGATCTCGCGCAAGATGCCGAGCGCGGCCGAGCTCCATCCGCGCCCGTTGCGGCGAGCATGCTGCATGATATCGCAGCGCTGCGCCCGGACATCGCGAGCCTAGCGGCGGAATCGAGCGTTGGCACCACAAGAGCCGCGGCCGCGCGTTCGGCGCTGGTCGATCTCGTCACCGCGTTCTCTCTCGGCCGCATGCTGGCAGCGCTCTCCGCCACGTCCGCTCCGGCGCAAAATGCGGACGATCCGGACCAGGATGCGGCCGGGCTGACAACTATTTCCCAATCCTGGCTGCTGACCGAAATCAGCCGCAAGAACGCGCAGGTGCGCAGGAGTCTCGACGCGCTGCGTGCAGGGACGCGCCCCTATCGTGCATGGCACGCGCCGCTCTATAGCTCGCGCCGCATTGCGGCCGAAACCGGCGCACGGGCCGCGATCTCGTTCACGCTGATCGCAATCTTCTTCGTGCTGGCGGGCTGGCCGACAACAGAACTCTGCCTCTCACTCGTCGCCGTGATCATCGGCCTCGGCTCGACGTCGCCCTCGCCACGCAACTTTACGATGGTGGCGGTGATGGCGACGCCCATCGCCTGCGTGCTGGCCGGCACCCTGAAATACCTCGTCTTCACGGGTGTGTCCGAGTTTCAGTTGCTGGCGATCGGTCTCGCGCCTGTCGTCATCGGCCTCGCGCTGCTGATCACGCTGCCGAGCCCGCTGCCGTCTTCCCTTGGCCGCCTGGTCCTGGTGTTCACGCTCGCCGTGCTCGCGCCGGCCAATCCGCAGAGCTACGACCCCCGGGTATTTGTCGTGACGAGCCTGTTTGTCTGCCTGGCATCCGCGCTCGTGTTCGCGGCGCAGGTGCTGCTGCCTCCCTTGTCGGGCGACCGGCGAGTTCGGTTGCTGCTGGAAGAGGTCCGGCGCGAGCTGAGCCGCCGCGACAGCGAGCGAGCCCGGCACCTCGCGCCGGAGGAAGCCGCCTTTCGCGACGCGGCGCGGATCGAACAGATGGTGACAGCAAGCGGCCCCTCCGCAATCAGTGATCAGATCGCCAGCACTGCCATGCGCTTTTTCGACCAGGCCGACGCCCTGCGGCGCTGCTGTGCCGAACTGGACCGGATCGGACAGGGCCCGCTCGCCGGAGCGGCGCAGGCCGCGCGAGAGGCCCTCGCCCGGCGGGACGGCGGCGCGATCCTCGCTTCGGCCGGGGCGCTGCACCAGGCGGGAGCGCGAAACAACCTGTCCACCAGTGCAGCCATAACCGCGCTGATTGCGGCAAGTGCGGCGTTCACGCCGTCACCCTCTCCGACCGGCTCCAGCCGAGAGAAACGATCATGATGAACACCTATCGGGAACTCGTCATCGGCGGCGTGCTCATTGCCCCCATCGTCTCCTATGCGTCAACAGCGATGCTCGCGTTCCTGATGCTGCGCCCGCTGCTGCGCTTCGTCGGGTTCGCAAGATTCTTCAGCAACCCGTCGCTGGCCGAACTCAGCCTCTACGTGGCGATGTTCGGCATGCTCGCACTGTTCTTCTAGGGAGAAAAGTCATGGAAGCCACCCTGCCCCGCAGCGCCGCCCCGCTTCACGGCGAACCACCGACCACAGTACCGGTGGATGGCTTAGACACCTTGGACGGTTCGAACATGCCGGAGACCGTTGCGCGCGACATCAGCGATCACGTCGCAGGCGGCGTCAGACCTCCGGAACAGGCGGCTCCCTCCGCGAAGGTGCTGCGCGAGGGGGCCCGCCGCTTCATCCACGGCGCCGGCAAACATCTTGCGACCCTCGGCATCGCACTCGTCGCCGTCTTGATATCGCTCGCGACCTGGCAGCATTACGTCACCGCGCCCTGGACGCGGAACGGCAGCGTGCGCGTCCAGGTCGCCAACGTCGCGCCGCAAGTTTCGGGCGAGATCGTAGAAGTGCGGTGACCGACAATCAATTCGTCCATAGGGGCGACGTGCTCTACGTCATCGACCCCTTCGACTTCGAGGTGGCCGCCCATGTCGGCAAGGCCGTCCTCGACCAGCGCGCGGCGGATCTCGAAGTGAAGCAGGCCCAGTTCAACCGGCGCCAGCGCTTGTCCAACCTCGCAACGACGCCGGAGGAACAGCAGATCTTCGCCGGCAATGCCTTGCAAGCAAAGGCCGCGTATGAGGCGGCGGCGCATCAGCTTGCTCAGGCGGAATTGAACCTGAAGCGAACCAACGTAACGAGTCCGGTCGACGGCTACGTCACCAACCTCCTGCTGCGCGTCGGCGATTATGCTGCCACCGGCACCAGCAACGTCTCCATCATCGATGCCAACAGCTTCTGGATCGACGGCTACTTCGAAGAGACCAAGATGGCCGGCGTGTGCGTGGGCGATCGCGCGGAGGCACAGCTGGTCGGCTACTCCAAGCCTCTTCAGGGACATGTAAAAACCGTGACCCGCGGCGTCAGCGTGTCGAACGCCGCATCCGGCACCCAAGGCTTGCCCAACGTCGATCCCATCTACACCTGGGTTCGGCTTGCGCAGCGCGTACCGGTTCGCGTCGCCATCGACGCGGTGCCTCCGGGGGTGCCGCTGGTCTCCGGCATGACGGCAACGGTGACGATCCGGCAGCCCTCAGGCAAAACCCAAAGCCGGCTTGAGCAATTCCGCACGAACTTTGTGGATCCCGTCGCCGATCTGTTCGGCGCGGGACGTCCGCCTCGCGCGAACTGCCTTCAGGCCACATCCCAACAGCGCCCCGAGGTGGAAGCGGTTCCGTATTCGCGCGAACCCGCCGTTCCCCCGGCAGAGACGATCGCGCCCGGCCTCACACCCGCCCTCGATGCCCCGCCACGCCTGCCCTGAATCAGACGAAGACGCCCGGCCGGACGGGACCGCATGCACCTCTCGTCCGGTGGTTCTCTCCTCACATGCACTTGATCCCTATGATCCAATTGAATTTTTTACGACACGCGGTCGTACCCGCTCGCATTTGCAAAATCTAATACCGCTTCAGCTTCCTTAACGAGCCTTCCGACGCGGTCGCACCTATCGTTCGAACCTGAACCAATTGCATTCTGCGACGGCAGCAGAATCCAAGGACACGGGGGCGAACGATGCTTACTGATATGCAAGCGGCCGGCGCCCGGGTGACGTATCAGCCCAGCCGCCGCGAACCGGCCTCCCCGCAAGACTCTCGCGCATTTCTCCTCGAACGAAGGTGGCGCCAGCCCGGCCAACATGCCGGCACCGCGTCCGAGGACATTACAATCTCGCGCTGGACCTCTGCACAAACTGGCATAAGGCACGAAGAAGCCCGGACGCCTTGCGACCGATACTTCCTGGCGATCGCCTTGAAAACAACACGCGTCAAACTGACCAGAGGCCGTCACACCGTCTTCGACGGCGTCATGCCGGCGGGGACGTTATATATCGGCGCACCGTCGCAGCGGCTCAGTGCGCAGTTCTACGCGCCGTGCGATTTCCTGCACTTCCACGTCTCCGCCGGCAGCTATTTTTCGCCTCTACGGCCTGGAGCTGGCCACACCGCGCCGGAAGGCCTCAACGACCTCGTCCTGCTCCGCGACCCCTTTGCCGAGCAGCTTGCGAAAGCACTGACCGAACGCGGCCATTCGGCCGACCGGGAATTCGCACGCTGCATCGGCCGGACGCTGGCAATGCACATTGCCCGCCGCGAGCTCCCTCACGCGAAAGTCAATGCGTTGCCGAAATGGCGCCTGCGGCGCGTCGAGGAATATGTCGGGACGAACTTCGACCACGGCATCACCCTGTCCGAGCTTGCCAAGGTGGCGGGACTGTCGCGGATGCACTTCGCAGCCCAGTTTCGTGCCGCGACGGGATACCGACCGCGGGAATACCTGCTGCATCAGCGCATCGAGCGTGCGAAATCGCTGCTATCGAATTCCGAGACGGTCCTGGCCGAGGTGGCGCTGACCGTCGGCTTCTGCACGCAGGCGCATTTCTCGACCGTCTTCAAGCGGATCACAGGTGAAACCCCCGCGCGCTGGCGATGCGCCAGCCGGAACGCGTCGGCTTCGTCCTGGATCTCCGGCGGCGATCCGGCTGCGACACGCTTGGCCGTGTCCCACGTGCTGCCCGCGGACTTCACGTGAATCATGCGAAATGAGAAACAGCCGGGGTTCGTGAAATACTTTGGCCGGGCGATCGGCCATGCTGCGCATGTTAGGTGACCGAGACCCCCAAGTCACCGCTCGAGCCTCTCTCCTCCCTGGGCATACGAGCATTTTGGGGCCGTCCTCCCCCAAAGGACGGCCCCCTTTTTTCGACCGCGCGGCGCGATCGACGGCATCGTCTCTTCGGAACCTGCCGGCGCTTAAGCGCTCAGGTGACGCGTAGCCCAGGCGCGGACACCCTGAAGGCTCCTGAAATCGTCCAGCGAGCGAGCCGGAAGCCCGGGCTCGATCTCGGCAACCATCCTGCTGAGCGCATGTCCCGGCCCCAGTTCGAGAAACCCCGTTGCGCCCGCCTCGACACAGGCTTGCAGGCAATCCGTCCATTGCACCGTTTGCGAGATCTGCGCGGCAAGCTTGTCGAGACCGCTCTCGAGCGAGACGACCGGAGCGGCATCTATTCCGCTCAGAATGCGCGCACCGGTCCTCGGCGGGAATACCGCCGACACCAGGCGCAAGGTCTCATGAAATACGGCGGACGCCGCGGCGAGACGTTTGGTGTGGGAGGCCACCTCAATCGGCAACGCGACGATCCTTGCGCCGCGCATCGCCCGCGCGTCTGCGGCAATCCCGCTTAGCGCCTCCCTGCCACCGCCGATGACAAAGGCATCGCCCGGATTGAGGATGGCGATCGCCGCGCCGTGACGTTCACAAAGGCGACCGATCTCGTGTCGCGAAAGACCACGGACGAAAATGAGTCCGTCGCCGGCGCGCGTGGCCGCATCCATGGCCTCTGCGCGGCGCGCCACGAGGTCAAGCGTGGCGGTCGCATCGAACAAACCGCCGACACCCCAGGATGCGACTTCGCCGACACTATAGCCGGCAATGATGACGCCACGCGGAATGACATCTACGAGCGCACACGCCGCGGCGAGCGGCTGCAAGGTGCAGAGGATCTGGCCGGCACGGTTGTGGTGCAGGGCCTCTTCGGGTTCGCCGCGGACGAATTCGCGCGGATCCCTGCCACCGAGTAATGCCGCCGCATTTGTAAACAGCTGCGCGGCTTCCGGCGCATCGCTCGTGAGAGCGAACATGTCCCGGTGCTGGCCGCCTTGTCCCGAGCAGAGGATCGCAAGCGTCATGGTCGCGGCCTAGTGGGGAAAGAGCAGCGCAATCGCGATCGCCAGGGTCACGACGCTGAAGCCGGTGCTGGCGATGACCATCGACCCTGCCCTTGCGGAATCCAGCCGGTAGTTGACGGCGAACAAGATTCCGAAGAAGCCCGAGGGCGTCGCGGCGAGCAGAATAGCCGTTTTCGCCGCATCCTTCGTAATCGGAATGAGATAAATGAGCGCAACTGCCAGCAGCGGGCGCACGATGTCCGAGGCCAGCGTTGCTGCGACGATCTTCCAGTCCAGCCGAAACGACTGCGCCGACAGAATGGCTCCTGTGAGAAACAGGGCGACGCCGGCAGCCGAGCTTCCGATCAGCGCGAGGCTCGCATGGGCCAGCCCGTCGAGGCTCACATCCGACAACGAGAACAGGATGCCAAGCGCGGGCGCGAGCACCACCGGCTTGGTGATCGCACGCCGAATCGCCGTCAGGACCTGCCGCGCCGCCATTTGCTCGCCGCGAGCCTTGGCGGCGCCCATTTCCGCCATGATCAGGGTCAGCGGACTGATGAGGATCGAGCCCGCCGCCAATGCGACCGCAACCGGCACAGTGCCGGCCGGCCCCACGACTGAGGTCATGATCGGAAGGCCCACGCCGGCGAGATTCGGAAAGCCGATCGTCAACGCCTGTAACGATGCTTCCGACCGGGAGACCTTGGAGACCTCACGCGCGGTAAAGTACCAGGCGAGATAGAGCAGCAGCATCGTCACGCCGAGCACCAGGAAGAGCGGCACCTGCTCGATCATCTCACGGCGCGACGCCGAGGCTGTCGCCGCGAACAGAGAGGCCGGCAGCGCAAAATCCATCACAAGTGCGTTGAGGGCGTCGACGTGAAGATTGTCGACGATATGAAATTTTCCGGCGGCGTATCCCAGCAACAGAACGAAGAAGACCGGCACCAGCGCCATCAGGATTGCGTTGGACATCATGGATCAGGCCTTTCATGGGCGTCGACGAAGAGCGTCATTGCAAGCAGGTCGGCCGATCCACCCGGGCTGAGGCGACGGGCGACGAAGCTTTCGTGGATCGACTGCGCCCGCGCACGCCAGCCGGACGCGCCGACGCCGCCTGAAGCGATGAAGCGACGCGCCGCGTCGTGTGCAAAGCGAAGGCCGTCGAGCCCACCGCGATGCAGGAGGTTGGTGTCTTCGACGAATGCGATCAACGCAAAGCACGCCTCGACCCGGGCTGCTTCAGTATCTTCCGGCGCAGTCATCGTCGCTCTGCGCAAGGCCGGCAAGCCGATCCGGTAGACGCTGGGAAATCCGTTTGCGGCCTCCATCCGCGCACCGCCCGCACGAAAGCGGCGGTGGGCTGCGCTGCCATGGCTGTGCAGCAGCACCGGGCCATCGAATATGCCCTCGCCCCACAGACGCGCCACGACAGCGCCAAGCGGTAGCCCGGGATCGACCAACCTGCCAGCTCTCGCGCCGGCTGCCGCGCACAGCAGGCCGAGCCCGAAGATCGCGCCACGATGCGTGTTGACTCCCGCAGTCGCTGCCAGCATGGCCCGCTCCGCTTCAAGACCAATGATCCGCAGCCGCCCCATGCCGCAGCCGAGCGCGCCCGCATCGGCCAGCCGTTGCAGATAGGGCCCGATGGCCGCAGCGCTGCGACGAAACGTGCCCGCGTCCATGTCGACGTGACTGCCGTTGTCGACATGGCTCACCAGCCCTGGCTTCGGCCAGGTTTCGAGCTCCTTGACGAGGCAATCGGCGGCGACGGCGCCGATGGCGGAGACATCGGGCGCGATCCGCGCCCGGCGCAGAACCGGCCGCTCCACGCCTCTTGCGGCCGTGGTGATCATGATCCCATCGCTCCCGACATGAATTGAGGCCTGCCGAGCAGGACCACGCGCTCGAGGCTCTTGACCAGAAGCTCGCTCGCGCCGCCGTGGAATTCGCGCCAGTTGACCGCAGCGCCGTCGGCGCCCATCAACTCGCCATCCAGCCGCATCGGCGCGTCAGTCTCGATCGCAGCGACATCGGCGACGAAGCGATCGATGTCGGTTTCGCGGCGAAACTCGAACAGGACATCGAGGTCGGAACGGCCGGTGACGTAGTCGAGCCCGGTCAGCGCCTGCCAGGCCAGGCTGCCGAAGACGCGCGCGTCCACCGAATGGCGAAGCGCCAGCCCGTCGAGCCGGTCGAGCGTCGGCCACCAGTTGCGCGGCGCGTAGGCCTGCGCCTGCCGCAGCGACGGCGGCCTCGCGACCGAGACGACGTGGTCGATATCGACCACGAACGAGACCCGTTTCTTGCCGGCAGAGGGTGGCAAGGGCAGGCCCAGCGCGAGGCCGGTTGTCTCGCATGGCAGAGCGCGTCGCCTGATTGTCGGCCATCGCATTTTGGGCCAGCGCGCGAGAAGGGAATCGGCTGCGAGATCGTCGCGCGCGTCCAGCATCGCGCGCCAGCCTTCGGGGCTGACGAAGACCAGGTCATGACGACCCGGTGGACGCTCACCGTACTTGCAGGGCGAGATCATGAACGCGCTCCGCGATCTCGGTGGCCTTCAGCCGGCCGCCACGCTCCTTGCCGAGCGCATCCCGCCGGTCTTGCACGGCCGGCAAACCAGCCAGCAGCGCCTCCAACTGGTCGGCAAGCGAAATGGCATTGCTCCACGTCATGTGAACGGCGCCCATCTGTGCGAGATTGGAAAGGCCCGGTGCGAACACCGGCGTCGACTTCGCCTTTTCCTGCAGGGCCTCCATCGACAGCTTGGTGACCTTCGCCATCGACGGCAGGTCCATCACCGCGGGATCGGCCCCGGGCAATCCGACCAGCACACGCGTCGCAAGACCCGTCGCAAGCAGGGCGCCCGCAGCCGAGTGACCATACAGAAGGCCGATGGTCGGGCGGCCATTCATGTCCGCATGGATCAGCACCTTCGCCAGATGCGCGAGGAACTCGTTCAACCCGAGCATCTCGTCGCGCTTGCTCATGCGCTGGCTGTCGCTGTCGACGAGCACCAGGATCGGCCCGGAGTCCCGGTCAATCGACTCCAGGATGTGGCCCGACAGCCTGATCGTTTCGTCGACGCCTAGCGCCGTCCGGTCTGCAACACCAAGCACGAGGAGCCGGCCGCCGGACCGCAGCATCGCCGAGCCGAGGATGACGCCCTTGTCGTTCCTCACCTCATGGCCGTCGGGAAAGAGCGAAGCGAGGATATTATCGAGCGTCACGGCTGGTCCTCCCGATCCGGTTGGCAAGGGCAATGAACTGATCGGCCGGCAGCTCTGGAACGGCTTCGGCATGCGCGATGCCTTCCGCCGTCCAGATGTCCACGGCATCGCCGCAGTCACCGAAGCTGCGCAGCCGGTCGGCAAGCCGCCGCTGCTCGGCCTTCAGCCTGTCGAGACCGAAAGGTCCGAGCAGGCCGAGCAGCTCCAGCGCGGCCTCGCGAAAATCCTGCACGTTGTCGTCGGCGAAGACATCGGCGGCGCCGAGCAGGCGGCGATGCTTGCCTCCCATGGTCCGCCAGACCAAAGCGCGATCGCGGGAATCGAACTCCTCGACGCCGCGATTGGTCTCGATCACTTCGGGGCCCGACACCGCGATGCGCCCCGGCTCCGAAACGATGAGAGCGGAGCAACAGCCTGCGATCAGGCCGCCGCCGCCATAGCATCCGGACCTACCGCCGATAAGACCGATGACCTTCACGTCGGCACTGCGCGCTTCCATCACGGCGCGCATGATCTCGGCGATCGCGAGCTCGCCGGCATTGGCTTCCTGCAACCGGACGCCGCCGGTATCGAACAGGATCAGGACGGGGATCGAGCTGATCTGACGCGCGGCGCGGAGCAGCCCGGTCAGCTTGGCGCCGTGCACCTCGCCAAACGCGCCGCCCATGAAGCGGCCTTCCTGCGCGGCGACGAACACCGGCGAACCATCAAGGCGACCGTGACCGACGACGACGCCATCGTCGAACTGCTCAGGAAGATCGAATATCTTCAGATGCGGGCTGACCTCGCGCTGCTCCGGCCCGATGAACTCGACGAAGCTGCCGGCATCGAGCAGCAGCTCCAGCCGCGTGCGAGCCGACGCCTCGTAGAAGCTGGTGCTACGGGCCCGTTCGGCCGGCGTGATGTCCTTGAGCGGAGCGGTCATTGGCCGGCCTCCGCGATCAATCGCACCGCCTGCGCCAGCCGCAGCGACACCGTATCCGGACGCGCGCCGCCGTCATTGATCGAGAACTTCAGCCCGCCCGGCGAATAGCGCTCGACGAAATCGCCGATCACGGCGCTCCAGACTGCTCCGAAGCCCACGGCCGCGGTCTTGATGTCCACGGCGCATTCCGCATCCGGCAAGCTGCGCTCGACCAGCACTTCCAGATTTCCGGACGCGACCACGCCGACAATCGCGCTTTGCCTGGTGCCACCGGCTCGCGCGCGAACCTGGTGTTGAAAGTTGAGATCTTCCATGGTCCGTCCCTCACCAATTCCTGAATTTTGACGGCGGCGCGTAGAGTCCGCCCGACCAGTGCACGAGATCCTTGATCGAGCGCGCCGCCAGCAGACTGCGATCCGCATCGAGCGGATTGATGCCGAGATCTTCCGGTCTGCGGATCACGCCGCGCTCGCGCAGGCGCGAGACCATGCCGTGGTCCCGCCGACGGCCGACGTCGGTGTAGCCGGCAACGCCGCGGATGGCCTGTTCGCGCTCCTGAGCGGTGCGGCACAGCAACAGGTTTGCCACGCCCTCCTCGGTGACGATGTGCGTGACGTCGTCCCCGTAGATCATGATCGGCGCGAGATCGAGCTTCAGCTTCTCGGCGAGCTCGATCGCATCGAGCTTCTCGACGAACAGCGGCACGTTCTTGTCGCCGAACGTCTCGCCGATCTGCACGACCAGCTTGCGGCCGCGGCGCATCAGTGCCGAGCCGTCGGGATCGGCCTCCGCTCCGGCCTTCAGCCATGGCTCGCTCGGATGGCGCCGCCCGCGGGCATCCGCCCCCATGTTCGGGGCGCCGCCAAAGCCTGCGATGCGCGATGTGGTGACGGTCGACGAATTTCCTTGCAGATCGATCTGCAGCGTGGAGCCGATGAACATGTCGCAGGCATAGAGGCCGGCGGTCTGACAGAAGGCGCGGTTGGAGCGCAACGAGCCGTCGGGACCGGTGAAGTAGATGTCGGATCTGGCGCGGATGTAGTCGTCCATGCCGACCTCCGACCCGAACGAGTGGATCTGCCGCACCCAGCCGGACTCGATCGCGGGAATGAGCGCGGGATGGGGATTCAACGCGAAGTGGGTCGCGATCGTGCCCTTCAGCCCCAGCCTCTCGCCGAATGTCGGCAGCAGGAGCTCGATCGCGGCCGTGCTGAAGCCGATGCCGTGATTGAGCCGCTGCACGCGATAGGGCGCATAGACACCCTTGATCGCGAGCATCGCTGTCAGGATCTGGCCTTCCGTGATCGCGGCCGGATCGCGCGTGAACAGCGGCTCGACGAAGAACGGCTTGTCGGCCTTGACGATGAAATGCACACGATCCGCCGGGATGTCGACCCGCGGAACGGTGTCGACGATCTCGTTGACCTGTGCGATCACGACGCCGTCCTTGAACGCGGTCGCCTCGACCACGGTCGGGGTGTCCTCGGTGTTCGGGCCGGTGTAGAGATTTCCCTCGCGGTCGGCGCTGACGGCGGCGATCAGCGCGACGTGCGGCGTGAGGTCGATGAAGTAGCGGGCGAACAGTTCGAGATAGGTATGAACCGCGCCCAGCTCGATCTTGCCGCCGAACAGCATGCGCGCGATGCGCGCCGATTGCGGCCCTGAATAAGCATAATCGAGCCGCTTCGCGACTCCGCGGTCGAACAGGTCCAGATGTTCGGGCAGAACGACACCCGACTGCACCATGTGCAGATCGTTGACCTTGGACAGATCGACCGCCAGCAGCGCGCTGCTTAAGAGATCCGCCTGCTTCTGGTTATCGCCCTCCAGGCAAACCCGGTCACCCGGCCGGATCACGGCCTCCAGCAGGCGCGTGACGTCGTGTGCTTCAACGATCTTGCCGCGTGCAAGGCCGGCTCCCGCCGCAATGCGCGCATCGCGCGCGGCTCGATTGTTCTGCCAGCTCGTCATGACCGTCATTCCCTCAGACTGGCGCCGCACAGAAGCATCAGCGCTTCTTCGATTGCATTCGCAAAATTTCGAGACAGTCGGGCCGGCGGGAGTGCGGTCACTCCCGCCGTCCTTCCTTCTGCCGGTCGTGCGTCAAGACCGGCGAAGGGCGATCAGCGCGTAACCGGCGACTGAATGCTGCGCGCGGCGCGGGTGATGACCGCTGCCACTTCCTTCGGACGCGACTCGTAGACCGAGTGGCTGGCGCCCGGGATCACGGTGGTCTGGCTCTTGGCGCGCTCATAGTACCAGCGCTCCAGATCCGGACTGATGATCTGGTCGTTGCCGGCGACGATGCCCCAGCTCGGCTTGGTCTTCCACGCCGCCGCCGTCAGCGGCGTGCTGAACACTTGGGTCGCGGCCGGGACCTGCGAGCGCGCGACGAACTCGGCCCGCTCGCGCGGCAGATCCGGCGCGAACAGTTTCGGGAATTGCACGGGATCGAGATAAGTGAATTTGTCGGGCGTCACCTTGATGACGCCTTCGGTCTTTCCGAGCACGCTCGGCGTCTTCTTGCCCAGCGCCGATTCGTCCTCGCCGACGTCGGGCGCATGTGCGGCGACATAAACAAGACCAACGACGTTGGGATGAACGCCGGCCTCGGTGATGATCGAGCCACCGTAGCTGTGACCGACGAGAAGCGTCGGCCCATCCTGCAGGTCGAGAATGCGCTTGGCCGCAGTGACGTCGTCGGCGAACGAGGTCTCGGGCTCCTGCACCATGGTAACGCGGAAGCCTTCCTTGGTCAGGATCTCGTAGACCGGCTTCCAGCCGGACCCATCCACCCAGGCGCCGTGCACCAGCACGATGTTCTTGAGGGGTTCCGCGCGCGCCGGGGCGACGGTCGAGAATAGCGAAAGGGCGGCAGCAACGGCGAGGCCAGCGTTGAGGTGTTTCATGTCGGGATCACTCCGGGTTGGAATGACGCAACACTAGTTCGAGGCCTGCGACCGCGTATTTCCTCAAACAAACCGTCCTTGCCACTTCGCACGTCACAAAATATCGACCGTCCAGGTGCCGCCTCGGCACTCGGACGCGCCGTCGCGCCCGACGACACCGGCCCGATGACCGGTCATGACGCGGGCGTTCATACGCGAAAGACGAAAACCACTGGTTCTGTCATCCAAGACGTCCTCTCCGGCGCCGCTCGAATTTCCACGCATGGAATCGGACAATGAGATCCAACGCAGAATTCCGCATCGCCCTCCTCATCTTGCTGTGCGCATCATCGCCGGCGCACGCAGGCACCTGCACGGATGAGATCGCGAAAGCCCAAGTCCGGCTCGATCAGGCCATCGAGCGAGATGCTGGCTCGCACGGCTGGAAGCCGGAGAGCCTCAGCGCGCTGCGCAGCCATCAACCCACGCCCCGCTCGCTCGCCGAGGCCGAGGGAGGCAACGGTGTCGACTTCACGGATGCGCTAGATTCGCTTGATCGCGCCCGCGCCGCCGATCACATCGGCGACACAGGCACGTGCACGCGGGAACTCGCCCACGCGCGCGCCATTCTGAGATAGCCAAGTCGGATTTCGACGATCGAAGCCGGGACTGATCGCCGTTGCTGGTAACGCAGCACGGTGAGGTCGCCGCGCGAAGAGCAATGCAGCTCGTGAAAACGCCGAATGCTTCCTGCCGTCGTGCTGCCGGGGAGCAGGACGTGCGTTCTGGAAATACCCGCACTCCGGCGACTCTCTAATGTTCGGGGGCATTCAGCCGGAGCACTCTTCCATGCGGAAACAGCACTCGTCGAACCACGGCCGCGCAAAGCGGTCAAGATCGCGCCGGTTCACCTTGACGCATCTTGGCGCAACACTTGCGACCGGAATCCTGTGGCTGACCTCGGCCGCGGCGATCGCTCAGACGACGATGCCGGGAATGCAGCCTCCCGCCGGCATGCTTGCGACGTCGCCGCTCAACCCGCAATCGACGCGACCCGTGGGCATTCCGCTGGGATCGACCGAAATCGCAACGCCGGGCATCTCCCCGATCAATCCCGCGCAAAGCACGATCGCCTGCGCCGGGTCGGGAAATGCCCCATCTTCCGGAACATTGTTCGATGGTGGCGGGCTGTCCGGCACCTCATCGACCACTTGCGCCGGCAGCACCGCAACGGTCTCGCCCCTGCCCTCGACAGCGACGGTCGGTCGCGTCGGAATTCCGTTGGGCGCCACCGAAATCGGCGGCGCCGGAATCAGTCCGTCCGTGCCGGTGGCCGGCCCCACATCCTTGAACGGCACAACGTCCTTTAACGGCACAACATCGATCGACAGCTCCGGCAATCCCTGAGGTCAAGGAGGATCATCACAGTGAAACGGAACCTCACCATTACGCTCGTTACTCTCGCTGCGGTCATGGTCGGCACAGGCTTCTGGTTCTTCGGCACCAACCGGAAGCCGGCCGTGGCAGCCGCCCCCGTGCCCGCTGCGGTGCCGGTGGTCGCCGCCACGGTCACGGGCAAGGACGTTCCGATCTATCTGCGCGGCATCGGCACGGTGATCGCCTACAACACCGACGTCGTGCGCAGCCAGATTCAAGGACAGATCGTCAAGATCGCCTTCACCGAGGGACAGACCGTCAAGGCCGGCGACTTGCTCGCCCAGATCGATCCACGTCCTTACGAAGCACAGATCGAGCAGTTGACGGCCAATCGCGACAGGGACCAGGCGCAGCTCGTGAATGCAGAAGCCAATCTTTCCCGCTACAACCAGCTTGGCGACAAGGGCTATGCGACCCCGCAACTGATCGAGACGCAGACAGCGCAGGTGGCGCAGCTCAAGGCCGCCGTGAAGGCGGACCAGGCCCAGATCGACGAGGCCAACGTCCAACTGAGCTATACGCGCCTGTCGTCGGCCGTTCCCGGCATCACCGGCGTTCGCCAGATCGATGTCGGCAATGTCATTCATCCGACCGACGCCAACGGCCTCGTCGTCGTCACCCAGATCGAGCCGATTTCACTGCTGTTCACCCTGCCCCAAGCGGACCTGCCCATGATCCAGGAACACGCCGCAAAAGGCTCCCTGAAGGTCATCGCCTACAGCCAGGACAACAAGACGAAGCTCGACGAAGGTACGCTGCTGCTGGTCAACAACGAGATCGCGGGAACGACCGGCACCGTCCAGATCAAGGCGGTGTTCCCGAACCATGAGCACCGGCTGTGGCCGGGCCAGCTGGTGAACGCGCGCCTACTGCTCGAGCTTCAGAAGAATGCGATCACTGTCGCCGGCTCGGCCGTGCAACAGGGGCCGAACGGCAGCTACGTCTATGTCGTGGGCAACGACCAGACGGCGGCCTTGCGTCCGGTTCACGTCGCCCAGATTACCGATGGCCAGGCCCTGATCGATCAGGGCCTGAAATCCGGTGACGTCGTCGTCATCGACGGCCAGTATCGACTGACGGAAGGCAGCCGCGTTCGCGAGCTGCACGGCAAGGCCGCGCGCGAAGCCGACCTGCAAAGCGCCGTGCAGGCCGCAATCCCATGAACCTCTCCGCGCCCTTCATCCTGCGGCCGATCGCAACCGCTCTGCTGATGGCGGGCTTGCTGCTGTGCGGCCTTGCGGCCTATCCGTTGCTGCCGGTCGGCGCACTGCCGAACGTCAACTACCCGACCATCCAGATCTCGGCGCAACTGCCCGGCGCCGACCCAGGCACGATCGCCTCGTCGCTCGCCACGCCGCTCGAGCAGCAGCTCAGCCAGATCCCCGGTATCACACAGCTCACCTCGTCCAGTGCGCTTGGCGTGGCCCAGCTCACGGTGCAATTCGAGCTGTCACGCACGGTGGACAGCGCGGCGGTGGACGTGCTGGCCGCGATCAATGCCGCAAGCCCGTTCCTGCCGCCGAATATCCCCTACCCGCCGACGATCCGGAAGGTGAATCCGGCCGAAACGCCGATCATGCTGATCGCGCTGACATCAGACTCACTGCCGCTGACCACGGTCGATGCTTATGCGGAGAACATCCTGCTGCCGAAGATCTCGCAGGTGCCGGGCGTAGGCCTCGTCGGCATCGGCGGCCAGCAGAAGCCCGCGATCCGCGTTCGCGTCAACCCGCAGGCGCTTGCCGCGCGCGGCATCGGCCTCGAAGACGTCCGCAGCGTGATCGCCGGCGCCAATGTCGACCTGCCCAAGGGCACGCTCAACAGCCCACGCGTCACCTACACGCTGAACACCAACGACCAGTTGCTCAAGCCCGCCGCCTATGAAGACCTCATCATCGCCTATCGCAACGGCTCGCCGGTGCGGATACGCGACATCGGTACCGCGATCGAAGGGCCCGAGAACGACCTCCTGGCCGGCTGGTACGGCAAGGATCGCGCCATTATCCTGGCCGTCCAGCGCGTTCCAGGCGCCAACGTGATCCAAACGGTCGACCGCATCAAGAAGCTGCTGCCGCTACTGCAGGCCTCCGTTCCGCCCGCGATCAAGGTTACGATCGCCGCCGACCGGACCGCCACCATTCGCGCCGCCGTCTCCGACGTTCAATTCACGCTGATGCTGACGGTCGCTCTCGTGGTGATGGTGATATTCCTGTTCTTGCGGAATTTCTGGGCCACCATCATCCCGGCGATCACAGTTCCCCTGTCGCTGGTCGGCACGTTCGCCGTGCTTTACGTGCTCGGCTACAGCCTGGACAACCTCTCGCTGATGGCGCTGTCGATCGCGGTGGGTTTCGTGGTCGACGATGCCGTCGTCGTGATCGAGAACATCGTGCGCCATCTCGAGCAGGGCATGACGCCGATGGAGGCCGCGCTGAAGGGTTCCAGCGAAATCGGCTTCACCATCGTCTCCATCACGCTGTCGCTGATCGCTGTGTTCATCCCGCTATTCCTGATGGGCGGGTACGTCGGCAAGCTGTTCCAGGAATTCGCCATCACGATCACCGCCGCGCTGCTGCTGTCGCTGATCATCTCGCTGACGCTGACGCCGATGATGTGCGCGCGGCTCCTGAAGGACGACTCGCGGAGGAAGCACGGCCGGTTCTACCTTGCCTTCGAACGCGGTTTCGACGCACTGCTGGCACTTTATGCGAGAGGCTTGCGAATCGTGCTGCGTCATCGCTTCGCGACGCTGCTCGTGATGCTCTCGACCGTCGCGCTGACCGGCTATCTGTACGTGATCATACCGAAAGGCTTCTTCCCGCAACAGGACACCGGGCAGATCGTCGGCATCACCGAAGCCGCACAGGACATCTCCTTCCCCGCCATGTCCGAGCGCCAGCAGGCGGTCGTCGACATCCTCTCGAAGGATCCTGCGGTCCAGTCGGTGGCAAGCTATATCGGCCCGGGCGGTCCAACCGCGACGCTCAACCAGGGACGTATCTTCATCGTCCTGAAGCCGAAGCCCGAGCGCAAGGCCAGTGCCGATCAAATCATCGAGCGGCTGGGGCCTGCGCTCTCCCATATTCAGGGCATCAGACTTTACATGCAGGCCGCGCAGGACATCACCATCGGCGCCCGGCTGTCGAAGACGCAATATCAGTACACGCTGACGGATGCCGATTCCAACGAGCTCACCAATTGGTCGGCGATCTTCCTGGCAAAACTCCGCGCGCTCGATTTCATCACCGACGTCGCGAGCGATCAGGCCAATGCCGGCCCCAGGCTCGAAGTCACCGTCAATCGCGAGGTCGCATCGAGCTTCGGCATCCTGCCCACGACGATCGACAACACCCTCGACGATGCATTCGGCCAGCGCATCGTCTCCACCATGTTCACCTCGCTGAACCAGTACCATGTCGTGATGGAGGTCGATCCGCGTTTCCAGTACGGCCCCGAAGCGCTCAAGGACATCTACCTGAGCTCGGCCACCGGCCAGCAGGTCCCCCTGAGCACGTTGGTCCATAGCGTCATCAAGCCCGCCCCGATCCTGATCAACCACCAGAGCCTGTTTCCGTCGGTGACGATCTCGTTCAACCTGCGGCCTGGCGTCGCGCTGGGCGATGCGGTGGCGGCGATCCAGAACATCGAGAAGAGCACCGGCAAGCCCGCCTCGCTAACCGCTTCGTTCCAGGGCAATGCGCAGGCGTTCCAGTCCTCCCTGTCGGGCACTCCGCTATTGATCGGGGCGGCGCTGATCGTGATCTACATCATCCTCGGCGTGCTCTATGAGAGCCTGATCCACCCGATTACGATTCTGTCGACGCTGCCTTCGGCCGGCATCGGCGCGCTGCTGTTGCTGCTGGCGGTCCACATGGATCTCAGCGTCATCGCCATCATCGGCATCATCCTGCTGATCGGCATCGTCAAGAAGAACGGCATCATGCTGGTCGATTTCGCCCTCGCGGTGGAGCGCCAGCACGGGCTCAGCCCGGAAGAGGCGATCTACCAGGCCTGCACGCTGCGCTTTCGCCCGATCCTGATGACGACGATGGCGGCGCTGCTGGGCGGCGTGCCGCTGATGATCGGCTCTGGCACCGGCGCCGAGCTGCGTCAGCCGCTCGGCTACACGATCGTCGGCGGACTGATGCTATCGCAGATCCTGACGCTCTACACGACGCCCGTCGTCTATCTCTATCTGGACCGGCTCAGCAATTGGCTCTCCGGACGCAAGCCGCGGTCAGCCGAGACATCCGGTCCATCCACGCGGGAAGCAGATACGGGATTGCGCCATGAATCCGCTTGAGCAGTTAACCGCCGGCATGATGCCAGCTCGATCACGGCTTCGTGCGTTTTGACAAAGCGCCGACGAAAACGCAAAAGACCGCTCTTCGGCGAGGCGGTAAACCTTCTGCATGACGCTCGAATGCCTGGATGGCTCCGACCCCGTACAGCCCCGACGATGGTGGCGCCGTGTGCTGCCGATCCAGACAATACAGGATCGGATCCTGCTGTGGGCTTGGGGTAGCCTTGTTTTGACCCTGCTGTCCTTCGCCTGTTCACTGCTTGGAGACAATTTTACGGCAATCGCTTTCGCTGCTTTTCTGGCTGCTTCGCTGACGCTCGTCGGCGCGATCATGGATATCACCGCCCAGAAGAAGGCCCATGTCGAGCTGGAGCGGAGCGAGCAGCGCTACCGCCATTTGTTCAGCCGCATGCCGATCGCGTTCCGGCAGCTCGACGCCAGCAGGCTGGTCGTGCTGTTCCGAAAATTGCGCGCCGAGGGCGTCAAGGACCTCGGCGCCTATTTCGACAGCCATCCAGAATTCCTCCGGACCTGCATGGATGCGCTCTCGTTTCAGGAGGCCAACGAACGGACCATCCAGATGTTCGGAGGCGGCGTCGACGACTATGTCGGACGTTCCATGGCCGAGACCTGGAAGGAACGTCCCGATACGTTCCGGCGGGCCATGGAGTCTCGTTATCGCGGCGAGACGAACTTCGAGGAAGAGACCAGGATGGTCACGTGGGACGGCCGCGTCGTCGACGTTCTCTTCACGACGGCTCGGGTCGGCCCCATCAATGATCTCGAAATAAGCCTGGTTGGCACGATCGACATTTCACAGCGAGTTCGCGCTCAGGAACGGCTCCGGCAGGTGCAGGCCGAGTTCGCACATGCCGCGCGCGTCTCGATGCTCGGCGAGCTCACCGCGTCGATCGCCCACGAAGTGAATCAACCCCTGGCCGCTATCGCCACCAATGGTGCCGCCGGGCTGCGGTGGCTGAACAGGCCCGTCCCTGATATCGTCGAGATTCGCAAGGCCATCGAAAACATCGTCGTGGATACCCAACGAGCCGCGAACATCGTGGCGCGCGTTCACGGGATGGCCTCTCGGAAAGCCCCCGCGCAGGCATCCCTGCCGTTCGACGACATCATTCGCGAAGCGCTGCTCTTCCTGCGACACGAGATGGAATCCCGCAGCGTGACCATCCTGCACCGGCCTGATCCGACCACGCCGCAGGTGATCGGTGACCGCACCCAGCTCCAGCAGGTGATCGTCAATCTGGCCATCAACGCGGTGCAGGCGATGACGCAAGCGGGATATGATGATCGGAGGATCGTCATCAGCACGGTCACGCAGGACGCGGCGAAATTGTGCTGCGCCGTGGAGGACAATGGTCCTGGCATCCCCGCCGAACATATCGATCGGCTGTTTGAGAGCTTTTTCACGACCAAGGACAGCGGGATGGGCATGGGACTGCCGATCTGTCGCTCGATCGTCGAAGCACATGGAGGCCGGATCGGCGCCGAAGGCAACGGCGCGAATGGCGGCGCCCGTTTCTGGTTCACGCTGCCGGTCTCCGACCCGGTGGATTCGCCGCGCTGCGACCTGCACGCAGATACCTGAGCGACGTTTCCGGCTCTCAGCTATTGCCCGGAAGCGGCCGAGCGTACCAGGCGGATCGGGACGCCTTTGTATGACGGCGTGAAGCTCAGGGGATCACGGGCATAGAGCGGCACCAGCGGATTGGTCTCCGGATAGTACGCCGCGCAACAGCCGGTCGGAAAGGAATAGGCCACGACGCGGAAGTTGCGCACGATCCGCTCGGCGCCATCGGTCGAGGCGGTTATCAGGTCGACGCGAGCGCCATCGGCAAGCCCGCGCTTGCTCAACTCGTATTCGTTGAGAAACACCACGTCGCGCTGGCCGAACACGCCGCGATAACGGTCGGACAGCGAATAAAGCGTGGTGTTGTACTGGTCGTGGCTGCGTATGGTGGTGAGCCACAGAGAATCGGGATCGCTCTCCGGCGGGTCCTCGCCGCAGCCCGGGAAGACCAAAAAGTGCGCCTTGCCCGATGGCGTCGCCCAGATCCGCTCGCGTGCCGTCGAGGTGAGATGGAAGCCGCCGGGGACGCGAATGCGGGCGTTGTAGCCCTGGAAGATCGGGAACACAGCCTCGATCGCATCGCGGATGCGGTCGTAATCGGCAACAAAGCCGTCCCAGTCGACCACCGTGCGCTCGCCCAGCGTCGCCTTCGCAACGCCGGCGACGATCGCGATCTCGCTGCGCAGATGCTCCGATGCCGGCTTGTTGCGGCCACCGGACGCATGCACCATCGACATCGAATCCTCCACCGTGATCGACTGCGGTCCGGATTCCTGCACATCGATCTCGGTGCGTCCGAGGCATGGTAGGATCAGGGCGGCACGGCCATGGATCAAATGGCTGCGGTTGAGCTTGGTCGAGACGTGGACGGTCAGATCAAGCTTGCCAAGCGCCGCCTGGGTCGCCTGCCAATCCGGAATGGCTGCGGCGAAATTGCCGCCCATTGCCAAGAAGGCCTTCACCTCGCCGCGGATCATCGCCTCCAGCGCGGTGACCACATTGTGTCCCGGCGCATCCGGAGGCCTGAAGCCGAAGCGTTGCTCCAGGCGCTCGAGGAAATCCGCCTTGGGAACCTCAGTGATCCCGACGGTCCGATCGCCCTGCACGTTGGAATGACCGCGAACCGGGCAGACGCCGGCGCCATCGCGCCCCACATTGCCGCGCAACAGCGCGAGATTGGCGATCTGCTGGACGTTGTTCGCGCCGCGCCAGTGCTGGGTGATGCCCATGCCGTAGACGAGGATGGCACGCTCGGCCTTCATATAGGCGCCGGCCGCATATTCCATGTCCTCGCGCGACAGGCCGGATTGACGTTCGATATCAGGCCATTGCATGCGTTTGAGATCGTCGATCAACGCCTCAATGCCGGCGGTGTGGCCGCGGATGAAATCCCAGTCCAGGATCTCCGGTTGCTCGCCGGCACGGGCGGCCTCGTCCGCTTCCACCAGAATCTTCATGATCCCCTTGAGGACGGCAACGTCGCCGCCGACCCGCACCTGGAACAGCTTCGAGCTGATCGTCGTCGACGACAGCGTGATCATCTCGACCGGGCTCTGCGGCGCCTGGAAACGTTCGAGCGCCCGCTCACGAAACGGGTTGAACGAGATGATCGAGGCGCCGCGGCGCGCCGCGTTGCGCAGGCTGGTCATCATTCGCGGGCTGTTGGTGCCCGGATTCTGGCCGAAGATGAAGATGCAATCGGCCTTGTCGAAATCCTCCAGCAGCACCGTGCCCTTGCCGACACCGAGCGAGTACGGCAGGCCGACGCTGGTGGCCTCGTGGCACATGTTCGAGCAGTCGGGGAAGTTGTTGGTGCCGTATTCGCGCACGAACAGCTGATAGAGGAAGGCGGCTTCGTTCGAGGTCCGTCCGGACGTGTAGAACTCCGCCATGCTGGGATCCGGCAGCGCCCGAAGCTCGCGACCGATCATGTCGAACGCGTCGCTCCATTCCACCGGCAGATAGCGATCCGAAGCGGCGTCATAGGCCATCGGATGGGTGAGTCGGCCGAGCATTTCGAGCTCGTAGTCGTTCCAGTTCGCAAGCTCGGAGACGGTATGCTCGGCGAAAAACTCGGGCGTGCAGCGCTTCGACGTTGCTTCCCAGGCAACCGCCTTGCCACCGTTCTCGCAGAATTCGAATGACGAGGTGTGCTTCGGATCGGGCCAGGCGCAGCCGGGGCAATCAAAGCCATCCGGCTGATTCATCCGGCTCAGCGTCGCCACGCCCTTCAGCGGCGTCCGCTGCACCAGAAGCGCCTTGCTGAGCGCCTTGAGTGCGCCCCAGCCGCCGGCCGGCTCATGGTAGGGACGAACCGATTTCGTCGTCATCTCGATATCTCTCGATGAGCAATTCTCCGAGCAAGTTAAGGATCGTGCAGGCAGAGCCGTCTTTTCAAAACGAAGCCGAATTTCGCAATCGCACACGTTCGGCTCCGAGGCAGCGGGCTGAAGCAGCCAGTGCATTCCGGAAAAAGCAAGGCCGTTCGCGGAAGCTGTGCCGGCAGCCAGGAACTAGGCTGCGAGTCCGTAGCCCCCTCGCCACAGAGGCTTTTGACTATTCTCAGGAGACCCCAATATGTTTTCCCGACGTGATTTGCTGGCCATGTCTGCGGCAGGCGCCGCCATGGTCGGCTCCGGCGCACAGGCAGCAACCTTCGG
>NZ_JBVVPB010000050.1:0-35888 GCF_055807435.1 Bradyrhizobium sp. Ken51
CTCCAGCGAAATGCCGAGGTTTTCCTTGGCGGCCTTGAGTTCGTCGGCGCCGAGCGCTTCGCCGTGGACCTTGTTGGTGCCGGCCTTGTGCGGCGCGCCGAAGCCGATGGTGGTGCGGCACGCAATCAGCGTCGGCTTGTTTGATTTCTGCGCGCGCGCGATCGCGGCTGATATCGCGGCCTGGTCGTGGCCGTCGATCTTTTCGGCCGCCCAACCCGCCGACTTGAAGCGCTTCACCTGGTCCACGGAATCGGAGATCGAGGTCGGACCGTCGATCGAGATGCCATTGTCGTCATACAGCACGATGAGCTTGTTGAGCTTCCAGTGCCCGGCCATCGCGATCGCTTCCTGCGACACGCCTTCCATCAAATCGCCGTCGGAAGCGATCACATAGGTGTGGTGATCGACGATCTTCCTACCGAACTCGGCGGCGAGCATCTTCTCGGCGAGCGCCATGCCGACGGCGGTGGAAATGCCCTGGCCGAGCGGACCGGTGGTGGTCTCGATGCCCTTGGTGTGGCCGTGCTCGGGATGTCCTGGTGTCAGCGATCCCAACTGGCGAAAGTCCTTGAGCTGGTCGATCGTCATCTCGGGGCTGCCGATCAGATACAGCAGCGAATAGATCAGCATTGAGCCGTGCCCGGCCGAGAGCACGAAGCGGTCGCGGTCCGGCCAGTCCAGCGCGGCGACGTCGAATTTCAGGAACTGCGTGAACAGCACGGTCGCCATGTCGGCGGCGCCCATCGGTAGGCCCGGATGACCCGATTTCGCCTTTTCGACGCCGTCCATGGCAAGGCCGCGGATCGCATTGGCCATACGGTTGTGATCGACCTGCGTCATGTCTGAAAATCCGTCTGAAATGAGGCGCTTGTGGCTGGATTCGCCGCGCCGGAAGGAGCCTTTCGGCCGCTGGGGTCGCGGCTGGGATAGCATCTCGGTTCCGGCAGGCCAAGGCAATCAAACGCCGGTTTGGCCGCAAAAGTTGCTTACGGCATGATCCGGAAAAGTGGAGGCCGGTTTTCCGGCCAGATCATGCCCGGCAGGAACTGATAGATCGGGGTGAAGCCCATCCCGATCTATCAGTGCATAGTTTCGTGGCGGCGTTGCGCTCCGCTAGCTTGCCACGTAAATTTCTGCTTCTAACCGCTTGCCGAACCGAGTCTTTTGCCGGACGGCAAGCCCCCCGGGGATAGGCCACAGGTTCCGCCGCTGACTGCATGAACGATCGCGTATCCAACAGCTCTGCCATGACCGAGTCCTCGGCCGTCGAGATCGAGATCGCGACCCGCAGGCTCATGGCGGCGCTCGACTCGCTCGAAAGCGCGGTGGAGCGGCGGCGTGACGCCGATCGCGACGAGAACGAGCTCGCGGCGCGGATTCAGGCGCTGGGCGCGGACCGCTCGCGCCTTGCCGACGAGCTCGACGGCGCGCTGGTGAAGGCGCGCAAGCTCGAGCGCTCCAGCCGCGAGATCTCCGATCGGCTTGATTCCGCGATCGTCACGATACGTTCGGTGCTCGATACCGGAGAGGACGGATGAGCCACATCAACGTCACCATCAACGGCCGGCAATACCGCATGGCCTGCGAGGAGGGCCAGGAGGTGCGGCTGCTCAAGCTCGCCGAAAGCCTGGAGACGCGGATTCAGTCGCTGCGCGGAAAGTTCGGCGAGATCGGTGACGCCAGGCTCACCGTGATGGCGGCGCTGACCGTCTGCGACGAATTGGTCGACGCCGGCAACCGCATCCGGACGATGGAGCAGGAGCTGACCGAATTGCGGGATTTCCGCAACGCCGCCGTCGAGCGCGCCCGCTTGACCCAGACCGCGGTCGTGAACGCATTGAACTCTGCGGCCGAGCGCATCGAGAAGTCGACCCAGGTCCTGAACCGGACCGTCGGCAACGGGATCGCCATCGGCTGACCCTTCACCGGGCTGGCGATTCGTCAGCATCGTTGTTACATTGCCCAAGCGGGGCTGCGACGCGCGTCAGGAGCCATTATCCCCGGGGCCTTATCGATCCTTTAGGGAACTGTCCCTGGCCGGGCCCGTGGGCTCGGACATATGGTGCCCACCTACTTTCGTAGGGAACTCCGGGATCGAGTGCTTCAACGGCGTTCGCGGCTTCGCACTTTTGTTGCTTGGCAATGCGTTCTTGTCGAATGGCCCACGACAAACCGGCAGTGTCATGCCCCGGCTTGACCGGGGCATCCAGTACGCCGCGGCGTCGACGTTTGATTACTGGTGTCTCTGGAATACTGGATCGCCCGCTCCGCGGGCGATGACGGCGGAGCAAGGCTCAGCCTTCGGAGCAAGCGCGCATGACCAACACCAAAGCCGAACTCCGTGCCAAGGCCCTCGCGGCGCGCGATGCGCTGAGCGAAAAGAAACGCACCGCCGCCGCCGCCAAGCTCGCCAAGCGCGGGCTGCCGTTCCAGCTCCTGCCTGGCAGTATCGTATCCGGCTATTCGCCGATCCGCAGCGAGATCGATCCGATGCCGCTGCTGAAGAAGCTCGCCGAGCAGGGCGCCAGGCTCGCGCTGCCTTGCGTCACCGCGCGCGGCCAGGCGCTGATCTTTCGCGTCTTCCATCCCAACGATCGCCTGATGCTCGGCCCGCTCGGCATTCCCGAGCCGTCGCCTGGGGCCGCTGAAGTCATTCCCGACATCATGCTGACGCCGCTCGCTGCCTTCGATCGCCTTGGCCATCGCATCGGTTATGGCGCGGGGCACTACGACCACACTTTCGCGCATCTGCGAAAAGCCAAGACTATCGTCGGCATCGGGCTCGCTTTTGCAGCGCAGGAGATCAAGGCGGTTCCGGCACTAGCCCACGACGTCGCGCTGGATTATGTGCTAACGGAATCCGACGTATTCGATTTCCGGAGTTCTGAAGTTGCGCATTCTGTTCGTGGGTGATGTCGTCGGCCGTGCCGGGCGCAATGCCATCGCCGAATATCTGCCCGGCATGGTCAAGGACTGGTCGCTCGATCTCGTCGTCGTCAACGGCGAGAATTCCGCCGGCGGCTTCGGCATCACGGAAGCGATCTATCAGGAGTTTCTCGACGCCGGCGCCGACGCGGTGACGCTCGGCAATCACTCGTGGGACCAGCGCGAAGCGCTTGTGTTCATCGAGCGCGCCGAGCGCCTGGTGCGGCCGGCGAACTATCCGCGCGGTACGCCCGGCCGCGGCGCCGCATTGGTCGAGACCAAGAACGGGAAGCACGCGCTCGTCGTCAACGCGCTCGGCCGCGTCTTCATGACCCCGTTCGACGATCCCTTCGCAGCGCTGGAGCGCGAGCTCGGTGCCTGTCCGCTCGGCGTTGCCGCGGACGCCATCGTCGTCGATTTCCATTGCGAGGCGAGCAGCGAGAAGCAGGGCATCGGCTTCTTCTGCGATGGCCGCGCCAGCCTCGTCGTCGGCACCCACACCCATGTGCCGACCGCCGATCATCAGATCCTGTCGGGGGGCACCGCCTACATGACCGATGCCGGCATGACCGGCGACTACGATTCCATCATCGGTATGCAGAAGGAGGAGCCGCTGCGCAGGTTCACGTCAGGGATCCCGTCAGGGAGGTTCGAGCCGGCAGCGGGTGCCGCGACGCTCAGCGGCGTCGCGGTCGAGACCGATGATGCGACTGGCCTGGCACTGCGCATCGCGCCGGTGCGCGCGGGCGGCCGGCTGGAGCCCGCGACGCCGAAATTCTGGTTGAGCTGAAGCGACAAATTCAGTGTCGTCCCGGCCTAGTGCGCAATTGCGCACGGGGGCCGGGACCCATAACCCCAGGAAGTAGTGTGAGGCACAGCTCCCACTCCGAATCTTCGCCAAACGACTTCCTGTGGGTATGGGTCCCGGATCTGCGCTCCGCTCCGCTACGCTTGTCCGGGACGACAGTAGAGATTGACGCGCGATTGCGCATCAATCCCGCTGCGCCACTACTCCGCCGTCTGCTCCCTCAACTCCGCAACATCCTTCGCCGTGAGCTTCGAGCCCTTCGTCCCGAACCGCGCCGTGACATAATTCGCGACCGCCGCGATCTCGTCATCGCTATACGCGTTGCCGAACGCGGGCATCGATAGTGCCCCGTCCGGCGTGTGGCGCTTGGTGCCTGACAGCACGATCTGCGCGACGTTGGTGGCGGCGGGGTCGTTGACGGCCCAGGTGCCGGTCAGCGTCGCCATCGGCGAGACCGGGCTCTCGCCGCTCCAGCCATGGCAGCTGGCGCAGGCGCTGGCGAACATCTTCTTGCCGCGCGCGTCCGCCGTGACACCGTCCTTGTGCGAGGCGGGCGCAACGGGTGCGGTGGTTGCGGGCAGGTCGGGCGAGGGCTGCGGCGGCACGCTGCGCAAATAAGCGACGATGCTGCTTATGTCCTCAGGCGCGAACTGGCTAAAACTGTGGTCGACCGCTTCACCCATCGGACCCGACGCCGAGCCGTGGCCCGGCGCATGGCCAAGCGACAGATAGGAGATCAGGTCCTCGTCGCGCCAGTTCCCGAGACCAGTGGCCTTGTCGGAGGAGATGTTGAAGGCGCGCCAGCCGGCCGTGATTGCGCCTGCGAATTTCTTGCGGTTGTCCAACGCAAAGCCGAGATTGCGCGGCGTGTGGCATTCGCCGCAATGCGCCAGCGCCTCCACGAGATAGGCGCCGCGATTCCACTCCGGGCTCTTCGACGTATCCGGCGCAAAGCGCGTGTCGGGATTGAACACGGCCGACCAGACAATCATGGCCCAGCGCTGGTTGAACGGGAACGACAGCGTGTTCTCGGGCGGCTTCGCACGCACCGCCGGCAGGCTGAACAGATAGGCCTTCACTGCCAGCACGTCCTCGTCGGTCATGTAGGTGTAGGACGTGTACGGCATCGCCGGATAAAGCCGGGCGCCGTCATGGCGCTTGCCGCGCTGGACCGCGTTGAGGAAATCCTGGTCGCTGTAATTGCCGATGCCGGTGTCCTTGTCCGGCGTGATGTTGGTCGAATAGAGCGTGCCGAACGGCAGCTTGAAGCCGAGCCCGCCGGAATAGTCCTTCTCGCCCGGCTTGCTGTGGCAGACCATGCAATCGGCCGCCTTCGCGAGATATTCGCCGCGCTCGACGATGCCAGCCTTCTCCAGCTTCGCCGGCACGCCGGCCGGCTTGCCCGCGCGATAATCCGCCAGCCCCACCTTGGGGCCGCCGGCGAAGTCGAGCGGGCCGGGGCCGCGGATGAACCAGACGCCGAGTCCCGCCAGCACGATGGCGATCACGACGATGCCAGTGAGGATACGCATCTTGCCGCTCATGCCTTTTTCCCCGCAGCCAGCAGTTTCCGATCGATCGGCAGGCGCCGCAGCGCGACGCCGGTTGCCGCGTAAATGGCGTTGCGCAGCGCCGGCGGTCCAGCATTGACGCCGGCCTCACCGATGCCGCCGGGCGCCTCGCCGCTCTTGACGACGAAGACCTCGATCTTCGGAGTCTCGTTGATGCGCATCATGCGGTAGTCGTGGAAGTTCGACTGCTGCACGCGGCCCTTCTCGATGGTGATCTCGCCATAGAGCGCGGCGGTGAGGCCGAACACTAGCCCGCCCTCGATCTGCGCCTTCACCGTATCAGGATTGACCGCGATGCCGGTGTCGACCACCGAGGTGATGCGGCGGAGCACGATCTCGCCGATATCGTCGATCTCCGCTTCCACCACGGTGGCGAGGAAGCTTGCAAACGACGGCTGGACGCAGACGCCGCGACCGACGCGCGGTGGCAGCGGTTGGCCCCAGCCGGATTTCTCGGCCGCGAGATTGAGCACCGCGAGCATGCGCGGATTCTTCGTCAGCATCGAGCGGCGGAATTCGACCGGATCCTTGCCGGCCTTGCGCGCGAGCTCGTCCATCGCGCATTCGACCGCGAACACGTTGTTGTTCGGACCGACGCCGCGCCAGAAGCCGGTGGGCACCGCCGGCGGTTCGGCGCGGACATATTCGACATGGAAGTTGGCGAAGTCGTAGGGCGCATCCACCGCGGCATCGACCGCGTCGATGTCGATGCCTTTCTGGAACGCCGGCGGCAGCCAGCGCGCCAGCACGGCGGAGCCGGCGACCTTGTACTTCCAGGCCGCGACCTTGCCGTCGACCAGCGACGCCGTGACCTGGTCGCGGTAGACCGGGCGATAGACGTCGTGCTGGATGTCCTCCTCACGAGTCCATATCACCTTGACGGGATAGTCGACCTGTTTTGCGATCTTCACGGCGGCGACCACCATGTCCGGTTCGAGCTTGCGGCCGAAGCCGCCGCCGAGCAGATGCTGGTTGACGATCACCTTGTCGACGGGGAGGCCCGCGGCCTTCGCCGCCTCCGACTGCACGCGCGTCATGATCTGCGTCCCGGTCCAGATCTCGCAGGCATCCGGCCTGACGTGAACGGTGGCGTTGATCGGCTCCATCGAGGCGTGCGCCAGGAACGGCAGTTCGAAGCTCGCCTCGAACCTGTCGCCGCTCGCGAGCCCCTTGGCGATGTCGCCGACCGATTTCGCGACCACGCCGTCCTTCGCGCTGGCGGCGCGTAAATGCTGCCAGATGTCGTTTGTGCTGAGCTTCGCGTTCGGTCCCTCGTTCCACTCGATCTTGAGTGCATCGAGGCCTTTCTTGGCGGCCCACATGTGGTCGCCGATCACGGCGACCGTGTCCTCGAGCACCACGACCTTGCGCACCCCCGGGATTTTCACAGCCGCGCTGTCGTCGACCTTGCCGACCTTGCCGCCGAAGACCGGGCAATTGGCGATCGCGGCGATCTTCATGCCGGGCAGGATTGCGTCGATGCCGTAGACGGCCTTGCCGTTGACCTTGTCCGGCGTGTCGAGCCGCTTCAGGGGCTGGCCGATGATCACGAAATCCTTGGGGTCCTTGAGCGGCACGTCCTTCGGCGGCGTCTTGCCCTGTGCGGCCAGTGCCAGTTCGCCATAGCCGAGCTTGCGGCCGCTTGCGGCATGCACGACCTCGCTCTTCGATGTCGTGCAGCTTGCAGGCTCGACCTGCCATTGCGCCGCTGCGGCCTGCACCAGCATCGCGCGCGCGCTCGCGCCGGCAGTGCGCAGCGGCTTCCACCAGGCACGAATCGAGGTCGAACCACCCGTGGCCTGCAGGCCGAAGGCGGGATTGGCGTAGAGCTGGTCGTTGGGCGGCGCGTGCAGCACCGCAACCTTTGCCCAATCCGCGTCGAGCTCTTCGGCCAGGATCATCGAGATCGAGGTATAAATGCCCTGGCCCATCTCGACCTGCGGCATGATCAGGACGGTGCGGCCAGTGTCTTCGATCCGGATGAAGGCGTTCGGCGCGAACTTGCCATCGGTGGTGTCACGCGGCTGCTCCGGTTCGTTGACGGCGGCGCGCAGCGGCAGATGGAAGGCGAGCAGGAATCCGGTCGCGAGACCGCCAGTTAGCAGCGAGCGGCGGGAAACGTCGGGAAGAGTCTTGTCTGCGATCATGGCGGACCTCATGACTGGCGGCCGGAGGCGGCCTGCTTGATGGCCTCGCGGATGCGCACATAAGTGCCGCAGCGGCAGATGTTGCCGGCCATCGCGGCGTCGATGTCGGAATCGTCAGGGCTGGGCGTTGCCGCCAGCAGTGCCGCGGCCGCCATGATCTGGCCGGACTGGCAATAGCCGCACTGGATCACTTCGGCATCGAGCCAGGCCTTTTGCACCTTTGCGCCGGCCGGCGTGCTGCCGACATGCTCGATCGTGGTGATGGCGCGGTTCGCGACCGCGCTGACCGGCAAGACGCAGGAGCGGACTGCCTTGCCATCGACGTGCACGGTGCAGGCGCCGCACTGCGCGATGCCGCAGCCGAATTTGGTGCCGGTCATCCCGAGGACGTCGCGCAGTACCCACAGCAGCGGCATTTCAGGTGGCGCGTCGAACGATTTCGTTTCGCCGTTGATGGTGAGAACAGTTGCCATATGCATCCCCTTGCTCGCTCGATCGCTTACGGCGATCTAGTCAGCGAATTCGCGCGCACAATAATCATATCGATGCGAAACGATGAAGCGTCGACATGTCCGGCAATGCATATTTGCGGAGCGTGAGCGTCAGGCCATGACGTTCACGAATTTGTGCGGCGATCGCTGCAGTGATTTTGGGCTAATTGATATGATAATCGTCATTTTCTGACGTTTTTCTGAGTGGGCGATCGTTGATCGCCGCAGATGATCGTGCGAATGCACAAAATCATGCGATGACGAAACTCGTGCGATTATGGAAGTCAGACGGCGAGCACTTCTGACGCGATCAATTGCAGCGGCTCATTGTTGTGCCCTCTCCCCTTGTGGGAGAGGGCAGCGACGCCGGTAGACGCAGGCTCACTCGGGTGAGGGGTCGGTCTCCGCGTATGGGCGCCGTTTTGAATCAACCGACAAAGGGAAGCCTGATCGTGAACGAGGCGCCGCCGTGCTCCCGATTACTCGCTGATATGAACCCGTTGTGCGCTTCGATGATGGTGCGCGCAATGGACAGGCCCATGCCCATGCCTTCGGCTTTGCTGGTGTAAAACGGCTCGAAAACCTGTTTCAACTTGTCTTCTGGAATGCCGGGTCCGCGATCTGATACGGATAGCTCGGCGAATTGATCGGCGCGCGCAGTCCGGATGCTGATAGTGCGGCTTTCGGGAGACGTGTCCTTCATAGCCTCGACCCCGTTCAGCACAAGGTTCAAAATGACTTGTTGAAGCTGAATGCGGTCGCCGAGGATCGGTAGCGCATCGGACGTGATCACGTCGACCATTTCGAATTTTCGGCTGACGGTTAGTGCCGAAAGAAATCTCACCGTCTCTTGCACAACCTCATTGAGGTCCAGTTGCTTCAATTCGAACGGCGCCTTTTTAAGGAGGCTGCGCATCCTGCGAATGACCTCGGTGGCACGCCGGTCATCCTGTACAATATCGTTCACAATTTCCCTGAGTTCAACAACATCAGAAAGTGCAGCGATATCGGGACGCTGCGATTGCAGGATCGCGGCTGCGGTTTCGGCGTTCGTCAGAATAGACCCAAGCGGCTGGTTGATCTCGTGAGCAATCGAGGCGGTCAGTTCACCAGCGGTCGCGAAGCGATTGACGTGGGCCAGTTCAGCCATCCGCTGTCGCGACTGTACTTCGGCGAATTGACGCCGACGATGCTCAAATAACAAAAGTGCGATCAGTCCCGCTTGCGCGAGGACAAGCGCGATAGTGAACGTGATTTGCCACCAATATCGCTCCCACAACGTGGGCTCCCGGAAGTAGACGGCGCTACCGGGCGGCAGATCGCGCTCGGCAATTCCCCATCGCTGCATTTGTCGCCAGTCGAATATGGGAGATGCAACGTCAACGAATGATGGCTTGATGTCGGCGATCTTTTCGCCATTGAGGATGCGAAGCGCGACCGTGGCGGCTTTGGTGCTTTGCTCAACCACGGAATGCATGGGGCCACCGACGATGCCGTCTCCAAAAAAAGATTGGTCGTGAGTAAAGATCGGCGCGTTGGCCACCTTGGAAAGTTGGAGTAACGCGCCGGGCCCCTCATACGCCACGCCCGCGGCGTCAACATTCAGCAAGAGCCAGAAGATCGCACTATGTGGCGGGAGGGTCGCTGCGTCCTTCTGAATTTCTTCAAATGAAAGTTCATTGTAGTATCGAATTTGTACTCTCCCCGCCAGCGGCGCGGTTCGTCGGCGCGTCTCTTCCAGCCAATACGTTTCGCTTGGAGATGCTCCGATTACGACTGCAATTGTGGTTGTTAGAGGCAAGACGCTCAGAATATTTTCGAAGAACTCGATGGTGTTGTTGGTAGACCCTACCACGGTGTCATTTTCGCCCAATTTATCGAAGGCCACGCGCCGCCGCTCCACAGCCGTCAAGACCATCGGCGTATTTGGAAAAAGCTCTTTTCGGTGCCGCTGGACAAAATTGGCGGCTGGGGCGCCAATGGACATGATCAGATCGGGCGGGTTCTGGGTATTAAGGGCGTGAAGATAATCGACGAACGGACCATCTGATTTGTCGTTATTCAGGCGAGCAACCACAAGCGAGTGGTCCTGAAACTCCACTTTGCTGTGCCGACTTATTTCAGATCGAATGGCCTCTGCATAAACGGTCCAAGGCTTGAACCGAAGGCCGAACGAATGCAGCATCAGAACACGTTTCGGCGCTGGATCAGCTGCATAACTTTGGCCTGTCGTCGCGACCAACAATGCGACGGTCAACGCAGCGGTGAGGTTCCGCACGGGACGGGTCCGCCATGGTGAGGGAGGCAGCCAGAAAAGCATCGCACTCCAAGCCCCGATCCAGGTGGAGCACCGTAACCGCTCGATTAGATTAGCAACAAGGGGAAACTGCGGGGCAATTCTGACACAAGCAGGTCCGCAAGACCCGCGCGCTGCGTTGTGTACACTGATCTATGTAATTTAGGGGGATGATTCTTGAATATCCTCGCAACAGGCCGTCGCGCGGTCCGCACAAGGCCACGCCCTCGAAAGGACCCGCACAGTGCGAAGCCGCGCGATCGCCCGTCGCCACGGATTAATAGGCGCAAATATAGTTCCCGTAAGCATCGTAGCAGCTGCGGCGGTACGCAGCAGTGCCAAGGGCAGCCGCGCCTACCGCTGCCGCCCCTACACCGTAGCCCCGATAGCCATAGCCGCGATAGCCGCCCCGATAGCCGTAGCCACGGTAGCCTGCGCCGCGCACTGCAACAGCGCCGCCGCCTCGCGGTCCTCGAACTGCGACCGCACCGCCGCGGTATCCGCCGCCACCCCGATAGGCACCTCCGCCGCGCCGAGCCTCGGCATCATCGGGGATCAAGCAGGCGGTGAGCAAAACGAAAGCGGCAAGAGAAGCGAGAATATAGCGGAGCATGATGGAACCCTTCCATGAATTCATTGAGCCCCGCGCGCGAGATTGCGGCTCACTCCGGGCGTGAGGTTGATGTAGATCAATCGAACCCGCGCACTGCGACCCCTACGCTATGTTCAGCCGCACCTGAGGCGGCTTCCGTCACTTTCGGTGACGCAAGTGCGAAAAGGGAGGTCCGCCATGCATTCGAGAAAGCTTCGTTCGATCAAGTCCGCGACTGTTGCCGGGATTGCTGCCAGCGCCCTGTTCGGGCTTGCAGGTCTCACCCTCACTCCAGCCCCGGCCAATGCGGTCGTGTACTGCCAGTACACTGCTTACCCGGCGGGCTGCGTTGCCCGGGCAGGCGTCGTGCTCAGCCCGCGCCCGGTGGCGCGCGCCGCAGTCCGTCATAACGCCGGTGGCAATGCGAATGGTGGCGTCAATCGCGTTGGAGCCCGGCGGTAAAGGCCGGTTTCACAAGCCAGGAAGAAGCCGTCATCGTTTCGTCCCGGTGGCGGCTTTTCTTTCTCTGGCGGGGATAGGCCACCGGTACCGCCGGGGCGGCATTACGGCATGAAACACACTTGGTACGTCACTTTTGAGGTGCCGCCGGACGGCACACTGTCACGACGGCGACATCCGCGCCTGACCAACACGTTTGAAAGCGAAGCAGCAGCCAAGGATTTTGCGCGAACCAAATTTAACGACGGACTGGTCGTCACTGCAGGGACTATCATCCCTCACTTTCCGAGAGTGTCGATCCCATCGACCGAAATCCCAAAATGGCTTGAAGCACCGAACCAAGTTGATCCAGATCAATAAGGAGGCCACCGACGCTGGTGACATGCTCTGAGGGGGCAGCAACCGGGAGCCTGAACATGAATGAACGTTCGGAGCCGAAACAGGTCTGTCGTCGCAACGCACTCACTTTCATGGGATGCGCAGCGGTCTTTGGGCTAGTGGCCTCGCCCGTGAGTTTGACGCTGTCAACGGCGGAAGCTCAGACCACGGCGCCGACCGCCACGACCACCACGCCGCCAGCGGACGCGCCCAAGTCGGGCACAGAACGCCGCCAGGAGCGGCGCAGCGGTCGAACCGAGCGGCGACAGGAACGCCGGACCGGCCGCACAGAGCGGCGCCAAGAGAGGCGTACAGGACGCGACGAGCGACGGGACGCTCGCGATGGCACCCCGGCCACCACGACGACCACAGAGCAGAAAAAGTAGGCCGTTCATCGGGCAAAGCACAGCGACCGGGCCGCCTCAACGGAGGCCCGGAAGGCCCTACAGCGCGCCGCCAGCGCCGGGCTACCGGAAAGCGGGGCAAGCCCGTCTGTCGCATTCAGTAGGCCCGCAGCGAACCCGCGCGGCCTGAGGGCGGCTCGCATCGCGTGGCTCCCACAAGGAGAGCACGGAAGAGGAGGTGCTGGAAATTTCGGAATAATAGCACTCTACGCCTGTTTTGCCCGACGGCGCAACGCCCCACGAGGCGCCTGGACCGACGGATTCATCTGGAGCTTAAGTCATTGATTCTGCTCGCCCCGGCTACTGTGCATGGGGTTGTTTCGACGTTTTTGAATCAGGGAGGCCATTCGTCGCCGCTGCAAGCGCGTCGCGACGACCGTCAGCTCTGCCGAAAGCCCATCCGGAACGCGCCCCAGTGCTTGCCGCGGATCATGATCGGTGAGGACAGATCCTTCATGAGCACGAACTGACCGCCGCCCATGTCGCGGCGATAGGTCTGCAGCAGGAACGGCTTGGTGTTCGCAGCGACCTTCTGCACCGCGCGATCGGTGAACAGGCGGCGGTTGCGGCAATTGGCGTTATTCCAGACCGGGTCCTTGCCTTGCGGCAGGCGGTAGTTCGGGTTGTGCGTCGGCAGATAGCCGCCCTTGGCCCAGGCGACGCAGAACACGATGCGGGGATCGGACTTCTGGATCGGATCCTGGATCGCGGGCAGCACGCGGTCGGTGAAGTCGACATAGTCAGTGTTGTATTGCTTGGGATCGGTGCCGGGGATTTCCCGGTAGTTCTCGTCCATGAACTGGTCGAGCGTGATCTCGCCGCGCCCGATGGCGGCTTCGAACTCGTCGGAGATCCGCTTTGCGGTCTCGACGACAAGACGGATCAGCGGTGCATCCGACGTCTCGACGCCGCTGTCGGCGATCAGCGCGATCAGGCCTTCAGACGTGTCGAGCAGTTTGGTCACGCGCTGATCGGCATTCTTGAGATCGCGCGACGAAAGGTCGACGCCCTTGGCGAGCTCGTTGAGCTCGCTGATGACGGTGTCGCAATGTCCGAGATTGGAGGTCGCCGCGCGCGTGACGCTGCCGATCTCCGCTTCCACGGAGGCGAAGCCCTGCTGGACACGCGAGATGATGCCGGAGATCCGCTGGGCGCCTTCGCCGGCGGTCTTCGCGCGCTGCGAGGCATCGCTGCTCTCGCCGATCAGGCCTTCGATCTGGCCGTCGAGATCGCGCACGGTGTCGGAGATCTGGTGCGTGGCCTGGCGGGTGGCTTCCGCGAGGTTCTTGACCTCGCTTGCGACCACCGCGAAGCCGCGGCCGGCATTGCCGGCGCGTGCCGCCTCGATGGTGGCGTTGAGCGCGAGCAGGTTGGTCTGCTTCGCGATCGCCTCGATCGAGCCGGACACTTTGGCGACTTGTGCCAGCGCGGAGCCGACTGCGCTCAGCCGCGCCTCAATCCGCTCCACCGCTGCAACGAGCTCGGAAATGTGGCTGACGGCGGCGTCGACCGCGCCGCGCGACTGCGCGATCTCGCCGACCGCTGCTGACGTGGTCGTTTGCACCGCCTGCGACGCATTGGCGATGTCGTGATTGGCCGAGACCATCGTCTCGGCGGTTTCCTGGAGATGATGAAACCGTTCCGACTGGTTCGCGACGCGGTTTGCGACTTCCTGGACGTTGCCGGCGATGTCGGCGAGTTCCACGCCGAGGCCGCCGATGCGATCGGCGAGCTGATCGATCAGCCGTTCGGCAAGCGTTCGGTTGGAGCCGGTGTCCAGTACTGCAAGTTGTACGACGGACATGTCTTGAGAGTCCTCCAGTCAGAGCCGTTCGCCGGCTCTCCGCGGCATTCCCATTCCAATTCCGGTCTTAAGAGGTGATTCGCGCGTTGGCGTCTTGCCTGAGCGCGCACTAGAGCTTGTAGGCCGTCCTGAATCCGCCCCAGTGCCGGCCCTGCACGCGAATCGGAACGTCGATCTCGCGCATCATCACCGTATTTCCGTTGCCCATGTCGCGCGCATAGCTCTGCACCAGATACGAGCGCAGGTTGCGCGCGGCAGCCAACCCCGCCGGATCGTTGAAGATCCGCCGGTTGCGGCTGTTGGCCGTGTTCCAAGCGGCATCGCCCGGCCGCTGCGGATGCGAATAGATCCTGTTGTGCACCGGCAGGAAGCCGTTGCGATCGACCATGGCGCAGAACGCCAAGCGCGGGTCCTTTGCCAAAAAGGCTTCCTGGAACGCCGGCAGCGCGCGGTCGGCCCAGTGCAGATATCTGGTGCGGTACTGCTGCGGATCGGTTCCGGCGATTTCGGCGTAGTCAGTGTCGAAGAGGTCATCGATCTTCACCTCGCCGCGGGCAACCGCCTGCTCGAAGATCGCGGTCAGCGCGTTGCCCGCTTCCATGGCGCGGGTCACGAACTCGGTGTTTTCTTCGTGGATCGACCAGAGCCTGTCCTCGATCTTCTCGCTGAGCGCGGCATCGGGATTGACGAATTGCGCGCGGGCGCCGGCCTTGGATTGCTCGATCACGCGCAGGCGGCACGCCCCGACGTCTTCGAGGGTGCCTTCGATCATGGCTTGCGATGCAAGGCGGCCCGCGTCGGCGCCGCCGATCAGCACGCCGTCCATCGATATCTCGTAGACCGGCAGCACGCCGCGAGCGGTTTCGAGCTTGAGATGGCAGGGCAGCCGCTCGGTCTTGCGGCGGTCGTCGTGCTCGCTCTGGCGGAGCAGCACGGCACAGCGCGATTTCAGTTTCTGTGCGAAGGCGGTCACGGCCTTGCCTGCGCTGGCGACGTTCTCGCCGTGGTTCTCGGCCGCCTTGGTCGCAGCATCGATCTCGGCTGCGCTTTCGCCGACCGAGATGATGAACTCCGACGCGCTTGTCGCGTTGCCGGAGACTTCGCTGGTGGTGGCGTTCTGTTCGGCGACCGCGCCGTTGACGGTCTCGAACACCGGGCGTATGGCCTCGATCGCCTGCGAGATGCGGTGCACCGCATCCGCGGAGCCGGCAGCGTCGCGCTGCAGCGCGTCGATCTTTTTGGTGATTTCCTCCGTCGCGCCTTGGGTCTGCACCGCGAGTGCCTTGACCTCGGTGGCGACGACCGCAAAGCCTCTTCCCGCAGCGCCCGCGCGCGCGGCCTCGATGGTCGAGTTGAGCGCGAGCAGCGTCGTCTGCCGTGCGATCTGTGCGATCAGATTGACGACGTTGCCGATGGCGGCCGAAGATTCGCGCAAGCGATCGACATTGGCGCGGGCTTCCTGTGCTGCGGCGCTGGCCTCGTCGGCGAGCTTGCCGGCCTCGCGAACCTGCGCGCCGATGCCCAGCGCCGACTGGGTGAATTTGTCGGCGGCATGGGCGAAGGTGGAGGCGTTCGATTGCGCGGCGTTGGTCCGGCCGGTCAGGGCGTCGGTGCGGTCGCGAATGGCGGCAAGCGTCGTGGCGGTGGCCTCGGCGCCGCCGGCCACCGAATTGGCGGCGCGCTCGAGCTGGCGAATCATGGCGCCCAGCTCGAGTTCCAGCAGTTCCAGAATTTCCTTGGCCGAATCGCCTTCGACGGCCGCCGCGGGCTCGGAATGGGCCACCGGCTGCGCAGCCTGCGGGGCAGCCGCAGTTGCAGCCATGTCCGGCAGACGCTTCCGAAATAGTCCGAATGCCATCAGGTCTCTCTTGTCGGGGGACGGTCGGACGCTATTTTCGCAGGCTGGAATGAAATCAGGGTTAACGATGCCTGACATCTAGGCACGGTCCAGTACGGTGTTACCTTAAAGTCGTAGAGCCTCTTTCTTTCCAGTGGGGGGGCGGCCTATAAGGCCGCGCTTCCCACGCTCACCTTGGCGCACGAGTCCCTAGAGAAGATCACGCATGGCCGGACATTCCCAATTCAAGAACATCATGCACCGCAAGGGGCGGCAGGATGCCCAGAAGTCGAAACTGTTCGGCAAGCTGGCGCGGGAAATCACCGTCGCGGCCAAGCTGGGGACGCCCGACCCCAACATGAACCCGCGCCTGCGTGCGGCCATCATCGCGGCGCGCCAGGAGAACATGCCGAAGGACAATATCGAGCGCGCCGTCAAGAAGGCGCTCGGCAGCGACGGCGAGAATTATGACGAGATCCGCTACGAGGGTTACGGCCCCGGCGGCGTTGCCGTCATCGTCGAGGCGCTGACCGACAATCGCAACCGCGCGGCTTCCGACATCCGCTCCTTCTTCACCAAGTCCGGCGGCAATCTCGGCGAAACCGGCTCGGTCTCCTTCATGTTCGACCGCACCGGCATCGTCGAATATGACCGCAGCGTCGCCTCCGACGATGCGGTGCTGGATGCCGCGATCGAGGCCGGCGCTGACGACGTGGTATCGAGCGAAGGCGGCCATGAAATCTATGCCTCGACCGAAGGCTATCGCGACGTCGCCAAGGCGCTGGAGGCCAAGTTCGGCGAGCCGCGCAAGGCCGCGCTGATCTGGAAGCCGCAGAACACGGTCGCGGTCGACGACGAGACCGGCGAGAAGCTATTGAAGCTGATGGACCTGCTCAACGAGCACGACGATGTCCAGCACGTCTACGCCAATTTCGAGGTGTCGGACGCGCTGCTGGCGAAGATGGGCGGGTAGGGGGCCACTTCCCCTGTTACTTCCGTTCTGTTTCTGTTTCCCCCACGGCGGCCAGCCGCTATCACTGGCCCATGACGACGCTCCCGATTCGTGGCCCCGTTCGCATCATCGGCATCGACCCTGGCTTGCGCCGTACCGGTTGGGGCGTGATCGAGGCCGAGGGCAACCGGCTGATCTACGTCGCCTGCGGCTCGGTGGAGCCGCCGGACGATTTGCCGCTGGCGAGCCGGCTGCTCGCGATCCATGAGGGGCTCGCCGCCATCCTGTCCGGTCACAAGCCGATGGAAGCCGCGGTCGAGCAGACTTTCGTCAACAAGGACGGCGTCGCGACGCTGAAGCTCGGCCAGGCCCGCGGCGTCGCCATGCTCGCGCCCGCGATGTTCGGCATCAGTGTTGCCGAATACGCGCCGAACCAGGTGAAAAAGACGGTGGTCGGCGCCGGTCATGCCGACAAGCAGCAGATCGCGATGATGCTCAAGATTTTGCTGCCCAAGGCCGATCCGCCGTCCGCGGACGCCGCCGACGCGCTCGCTATCGCCATCACCCACGCCCATCATCGCCAGAGCACCGCGCTGCGGCTGAAGGTGGCTGGGTTATGATCGGCAAGCTCAAGGGCCTGATCGATTCCTACGGCGAGGATTTCGTCATCCTCGACGTCGGCGGTGTCGGTTATCAGGTGCACTGCTCGACGCGCACGCTGCAGCATCTGCCCTCGCCGGGCGAGGCCGCCGTGCTGTCGATCGAGACCTATGTCCGCGAGGACCAGATCAAGCTGTTCGGCTTCCGCAGCGACCAGGAGCGCGAATGGTTTCGCCTGCTCCAGACCGTGCAGGGCGTCGGCGCCAAGGTCGCGCTCGCCGTGCTCGGCACGCTCCAGCCGTCCGATCTCGCCAACGCGATCGCCTTGCGCGACAAGGCTGCGGTGGCGCGCACGCCCGGTGTCGGCCCCAAGGTCGCCGAGCGCATCGTCACCGAACTGAAAGACAAGGCGCCGGCCTTTTCCAATGTCGATCCGGCTGTCGTGCACCTCGCCGGCGCCGTCGACGACCAGCGCGCGCCGCGGCCGGTGGCGGATGCGATCTCCGCGCTGGTCAATCTCGGCTACGGCCAGCCGCAAGCTGCCGCCGCGATCGCATCGGCCTCGCGTAGCGCGGGCGAGAGCGCCGGGACTGCGCAGCTCATCCGGCTGGGCCTGAAGGAGCTGTCGAAGTGAGTGCGGCCCGCGCCAATCCTGTCGCCATTCTTTTTCGTCGCCTTTCGCGCGTGGCCGGCATCGTCGCGATCTTCTCCGTTGTGGGGCCGCTGACGGTCGCCGCGCTGGTCTCGGTGATGGTGACGACGCTTGGTGCCGCGGTGCTGCAGATGTTTCTTGCGCTCCTCGAACTGGAGGCACTGCGCACCCTGGTTTCGGTCGCGGTCGTGCTGCTGGCCATCGCGACGATTCTCGCCTCGTTCCTTCCTGCAGTCGCCGCCGGCTTGATCTTCGCACTGGCTGCGGTCTACGCCGACCTCAACATGATCTGGATGGCGTGGCTCGCCGCAGCCGTGGCCGCCGCCGGCTTCGTCGGGTTTGGCATGTTCGTTGTTCCTGCCGAAACTTCGGCGGTGATCTTGCCGAGTGTCCGTTCCGCGCCTGAGGCGCTGAAGCTTTCCGCCATGCTCGCCATCGTCGCTGTCATCCCGGCCAGCCTGTGCTGGTGGCTCGCGAAACCGCTGCACCGTGTTATCCTGCCCGCATGAGCACGCCTCCCCGCATGGTCACCCCCGAGCGCCGCAACGATGATGTCGGCGACACTGCGCTGCGCCCGCAATCGCTGTCCGACTTCGTCGGCCAGCAGCAGGCGCGCAAGAATCTGTCTATCTTCATCGAGGCGGCGCGCAAGCGCGGCGAGGCGCTGGATCACGTGCTGTTCGTCGGCCCGCCGGGCCTTGGCAAGACCACGCTGGCGCAGATCGTGGCCAAGGAGCTCGGCGTCGGCTTTCGTGCCACGTCGGGCCCGGTGATCGCCAAGGCCGGCGATCTTGCGGCGCTGCTCACCAATCTCGAAGAGCGCGATGTGCTGTTCATCGACGAGATCCATCGCCTGAGCCCGGCGGTGGAAGAGGTGCTCTATCCCGCGATGGAGGATTTTCAACTCGACCTCATCATCGGCGAGGGCCCGGCGGCGCGCTCGGTGAAGATCGAGCTATCGAAATTCACCCTTGTCGGCGCCACCACCCGCGCCGGCCTGCTCACCAATCCCTTGCGCGACCGCTTCGGCATTCCGATCCGGTTGAATTTCTACACGATCGAAGAGCTTGAGAGCATCGTCACCCGGGGCGCCCGCGTGCTCAACGTCGGCATGAGCGCCGATGGCGCCAACGAGATCGCGCGCCGCGCCCGTGGCACGCCGCGTATCGCCGGCCGGCTGTTGCGCCGCGTGCGCGATTTTGCTTCGGCGGCCGATGCCGACAGGATCGATCGCAAGATTGCCGACCACGCGCTGAGCGCGCTCGAGGTCGACGCCGCCGGCCTCGATGCCATGGACCGCCGCTATCTCACGACCATCGCGCAGAACTATGGCGGCGGCCCGGTCGGCGTCGAGACGATGGCCGCCGCGTTGTCCGAGCCGCGCGATGCGATTGAGGACATCATCGAGCCCTATCTGATCCAGTGCGGCTATCTGCAGCGCACCCCGCGCGGCCGCCTGCTCACCTCGCACGCCTTCCGCCACCTCGGCATCAGCGAGCCCTCGCGCGATGCGGCGGCGCAGTTCGGCCTGTTCGGCACCGACGAGAGCGACGACTGATCTGCGCAAGTGCAGACTGCTCGGGCCGTCATGAATTTCCGGTCATCTCGTGCAGATGGTCTGCACAAACGCACCCCATTTCCGCTCCAATAGGGTCGCATCAAGAAGCCGCATCACGATCGGGCTGCCATGATCACGCGCCGTCATTTCTTCCGTTCCATCGGCGGCCTGTCCGCCCTCGGCGTCTCGACCGCGGCCTATGGCGTCGGCGTCGAGCCGATGCTTCGGCTTCGGGTCACCCGCTATCATCCGACGCCGCGGCAATGGCCGGCGGATTTCCCGCTGAAGATCGCCGTGATCGCCGACATCCATGCCTGCGATCCCTGGATGTCGCTGGAGCGGATCGAGGCCATCGTCGATCGCACCAACGCGCTGAACGCGGATATCATCGTGCTGCTCGGCGACTATGTCGCCGGCCTGCACCAGGTCACGCGCATCATTCCGGCGAACGAATGGGCCAAGGTGCTGGCCGGCCTGAAAGCGCCGCTCGGCGTCCATGCCGTCATGGGCAATCACGATTATTGGGACGACAGGACCGTGCAGCGGGTCGGGCACGGGCCGACGGTCGCGCATCGCGCGCTGGAGGCGGCCGGTATTCCCGTCTACGAGAACGACGTCATGCGGCTCGCGAAGGATGGCCGCGCATTCTGGCTCGCCGGGCTCGGCGATCAGCTCGCCTTTCTGCCGGCGCGACGCTTCCGGAGCACGGGGCGCTTTGGCGCCGACGATCTCGACGCGACGCTTGCCAAGGTCACCGACGATGCGCCGATCATCCTGCTCGCGCATGAGCCCAATGTCGCGCCGCGCGTGCCCGCCCGCGTCGCGTTGCAACTGTCCGGGCACACCCATGGCGGTCAGGTCCGTCTGCTCGGCTGGTCGCCGGCGGTTCCGCCGCAGCACGGCCTCCGGCTCGCCTATGGTCATGTCCGGCTGAAATGCGACGTCATCATCTCCGGCGGCCTCGGTTGCAGCATCATGCCGCTCCGCGTCGGCGTGCCGCCTGAGATCGTCGAAGTGACGCTGGGGCGGGGGGCCGTGGTGTCCTGACGACGGGGCGTGAAAACTACGTCAGATGATGCTACATCTGATGTGGAGGAGCGCTCATGATTGCCACGATTTCAATTGACGATGAGCTTTTCGCAAAGGCACGGCAGTTTACCGGCCTTGGAGAGTCATCTGCCGTCATCGAGCAGGTATTGAGGGCGTTCGTCCAGATGGAAGCTAGACGCCGTCTTGCGCGCGCAGGAGGGACTCAATCTGATGCGCATGCGCCGCCACGTCGTCGCCCCTGATATTCCATGAGTAGTAGCTTCATGTCTCATCTCGACGGCGAGATTCGCGACGGCCGCCACCACATGCAGGTCCGCGTCTACTACGAGGACACGGATTTCCCTGACTTGCCGTTGTCGTAGTATGCAAACGTGCTGATCTCTCGCTCCTTGCTGCGGTTTTCGGGAAAAAGGTTCTTTCCGTAAAGCGCGGAGCTGTTCAGGTAGGGCGTATATTCGTAGGGCATACGCTTGCGAACCGGATGCACTACTATGCATTCAATCAAGTTGCGGAAGGCAATGCGAGTTTCGATCGCCTTCGGATTGGTTTTGAGCGCGGTAATAAGCTTTCTAACCTCCGAGCGGTATCGGTCATTGAATTTCGGGCGATCGAAGCCACTCACATTTTCTCCGCCACCGCCCAGCAGCCGCAAGCGCTGTTCAACGCTTTCCCGCTCCAGGTCGCACTCATCGATCCGCTTGAGCAATTCGTCCGGCTTGCGGCGGCTACTTGCGATGGCATAAGAGAGGCGTTCGATCTCGGTAGTCAATACGCGGTGTCGACGCTCTAGCTTACTGTGTTCGCTGCCATTGTTCCGATCGTTTTTGCGCTCCTCCTTCCAAGCACGCATCGCCTCTTCAATGGCTTTCGGCGAAAGCAATTTCGTTTGGATTTTCTCGGAGGCATCCTCGAGCAGAACGTCCATATCAAAGCTACGGGTGTGCTCGCAGGTGCCCCGCTGATGCGCGCTCGCGCATGCCGCGCGCGGTGCACCGTTACGCGAGGATTGAGCGATTCGCATATGGCCATTGCAGACGCCACACCGGAGCACACCGGCAAGCGGGTGCTCAGTGTTGCGCGGACTCACGGCGCGACGCCGCGGCTTGCCAGTCGGTCCGAACATAGATACGGCGCGCACGCTACGAACCTTCTGCGCTACATCCCAGAGCACTTGCGGAACGATCCGCAGCTCTGGCTTTTTGACTATAATGTGGCGTTCTGCCGGATTGCGGCGCTTCTGCTTCTTCTGCGTCTCTGGGTTGAGAATTGTCGAGCGAACGTTCCAATGTATCTCGCCGATATATAATTCGTTGCCGATAATGCCGCGACCATGCCGACCGCCTGTGATGCACTGATGGTTCCAGGTAGTGCGGCCGGCCTTGTTCTTGTGACGAGTTGCCCCTGGTGAGGGCACGCCTTCGCGGGTGAGGTCAGCGGCGATAGTTCGGGTCGAGCGGCCCGCTGCATATTCATTGAAGATGCGGAGCACGATCTTTGCTTCGTTCTCATCGATCACGCGTTCGCCGGGCGCGCCCGGCCTCGGCCGATAACCATAGGCGTATGAGCCAGGAATTCTTCCGTTGGCAACAGCGTTGTCATGGCCGCGCCGAACCTTTTCGGCGAGCTGCGGCTTGTAAATCGTGTTGTACAGACTTGCGATGCTGATGTCAGTGGCGGTCGCGTAGACTCCTTTCTGATCCATCAGCTCAACGCCGTTGAACTCGAAAACCTGCTTGAGACGCTGGATGGTTGCGGGATCGCGCGACAAGCGGTCGTAATGCTCAACGACGACTACGTCAAACTCCTGGTTTCGCACACCGTTGAGCAAGCGCTGATAGCCGTCCCGCGCACCTTCGGTAAGACCAGATTTTGCGGCATCCACAAACTCGCCGATGACATCGAGGTTGTTGCGCAATGCGACCTTGCGGCAGAGTAATAGCTGACCCTCAATCGAGCTCGCCTTTTGCATGTCGCTCGAATAGCGCGCGTATATTACGGCCGTTTTCTTCGATGACGGTGTCGTCATGCCGGTCCTCTATCGGCTGCCCCGAGCCATGATTTTCATCCCGTGCGATCTGACGTCCGATGGCGCGCGCCAACTCAAACCAGATTTCCTCATTGTCCGGATTATCCCAGCTCCGAGGATGGGAGGGGGCAAGCGGTCGAATGGTCGCTCGTTGTCTTCGGAATGATCGGATGCGGGTAGGCATTTGCAAACTCGCGAGCGGAAGCTAGCGTAAATTTCCGCGCTGCGCTACGGCCAAGCCGCAGCGATTACTCGCAACGCTCCCTCATGCTGACTTCGGCAGCGTCGAATGAAAATGAAATTCGTCAAGTGCCGCAGCGTGCGTGAGGGCACTCCTGGCGATGAGGCGCGTAGTCCAGAGCAGAAATGCTAAGCAAAGCGGAGTAAAAATACTTGCGGGTGGCGGCGGCGTAAGTTTGTTAGCGGGTGCGGGTGCGGGTGCGGGTGCGGGTGCGGGTGCGGGTGCGGGTGCGGGTGCGGGTGCGGGTGCGGGTGCGGGTGCCCGGTGCGTAGGAGCCGTCCTCGGTTCCCCAAAGATTGTAGTCACTGCCGCAGAGCCCCGGCGAACTGTAACGTTCAGCCCAGACGCGGTGGTCCGAGCCCAAGGACCCTTCGATGATTGGGTCTTTTCTTATTCCGCTTGTTCGATCGCTCTTGCGTCGAGGCTCCAAGAGCCAGCAATCGCGTCTTCGTGAGCTCCGCAGTAGGGCGCGAAAAGCACTGTCAGAAATACTCGTGTTTCTCAGCATGCTGTAACTGGCGCTCGGGCAACCGATTCGCCGGCAAGAGAGCCGGGCCGGTCAGCTGGCGGCCGGAAGGCTGACGCGCGAATCATCGCTCAAAGGCGCGATGGTTTCCAGTGTCATGTAACGGGCACGCTGGACGGCCCATTCATCGTTCTGTTCGAGCAGGACCGCTCCAATGAGGCGAACCATGCCTCCTCGTTGGGGAACATGCCGACCATATGTCCAAACCGGTTCACAGCCTTGCTGCACCACATCGACAAAGACGCTCTGCTTCGGGCGTTTCGACGACAAAAGCCGGCAGGCCGGCGCGGAGGTCGGCGGGATAACGGAGGCAAAGTACGAAGAGGGGCTCACGGATCAATCCGCGATCTCTGCGCACGGTCCACACTGTCCCTACCGGCTACAGCCGGTGCGGCGCGTCTACGTCCCCAAGCCGACGGGGGTAGGCAGCCTCTCGGTGTGCCGGCCGCTAGAGGACAAGATCGTCCAAAACGCGGTCGCCGAGGTGTTGGGCGCCGCCTATGAGGTCGAATTCCTCGGGCCTACGGCTTCCGGCCGCGCGGAATCCTCAGATGGAGCTTGATGCCCCTTCATCCGGCTATGAGGACATATCCAGTGTCTTCGATTCGGTCGACCACGAGTGGCTGCTGCGGATGGTGGCGCACAGGATTGCCGATCCTCGTATCCTGCAGCTCATCGAGCTGCGGCTGCGAGCTGGCGTTCTTGAGAGCGGCTAGAAGCAAGACACACGCCGCAAAGGGCAGGATCAGTCCGCTCCTTTCCAACATCTTCCTGCATTGCATCCTCGATCTCTGGGTCGACCACTGGAGTGGTCGCCATGCACGCGCTCGCGTTGTGACCGTGCGCTTTGCGGACGACGTCGTCATCGGCTTCAAGAGCAAGGCAGATGCCCAGGAAATGCTCTTGGCCCTCAAGGCGCGACTGGCCGACGCTCCATGCGGACAAAACCCGGTTGATCGAGTTTGGCGCGGTTCGCGGCCCTCCCGCGTCAGCCGCGCGGCGAGCGGTGGCCGACACCTGCGCCTTCCTGGGGTTCACTTACTGTTGCGGGCGGACCCGAGATGGCCGGTTCATCGTGAAGCACAAGACCGAAGGGAAACGCCTGTGCTCTCGAGCAACATCACAAGTCTCGCGCGGTTCATGCGGGCGTCGCGCGTCGACAAACGTTGGTATAGGTTCTGCAACCCGTTCTATATCGCCCGCTTACCTCTGTAGAGTTGAGCTGCCCGTCGGCTTGTCTGTAGTTTCAGCGTCGAAGCTGGATCGTCCGAACGGTGGGGCGGCGCGAAATCCTAAGCTGAGTTGATAAGTGTGCTGCAAGGCATTGCTGCCATTGAGGCGTGGGACGAGGTTAAATGGAAATACGTGAGCCCACTTCCGCGTTGGAGGTCCATCAGCACATTGTGTGCTTCCTCCAGAAGCAAGACCCAGTGATCCTGGACATCGGCTGCTACGACGGAGCTGACACTTGAGCTTGTCTGCGGCTTTGCCCAGAGGCTCAGCTCTACTGCTTCGAGCCGGCCCCCCGGGGCGGTTGCTAGCTTAAGAGAAACATGGGCTCTACCCTGAGAAGGTGCCCCTAGCCACAGTCGCCGCGTTGATGACTGTTGCTGTAGCCTGGCTTACTGGCGAATTTGCGTCAGTCTCTTGAATGCGAGCGTCGCGATGGCATTTACCGAGCTCTTCATCAAACGTCCGATATTGTCTATCGTCGTCAGTCTCCTGATCCTGCTGACCGGCGTTGGCGCGGCCACCGTTTTGCCAATCCGGCAGTATCCTAAGCTGACCAACACGGTCGTCAATATCACAACCTCTTATCCTGGCGCCTCCGCCGACATGATCCAGGGGTTCATCACCACGCCCCTTGAGCAAGCGCTCGGTTCGGCCGAAGGCGTTGATTACATTACGTCCTCCTCGGTGCTGGGTACCTCGACCATCCAGGTCTATATCAAGCTCAATTTCGATCCCAACGAGGCGCTCACTGAAGTGCTCTCCAAGGTCAACTCGGTCAAATATTTAATCCCTAAAGAATCGAACGATCCAGTCGTCACCAAATCTGCCGGTCAGACCACAGCTGTCATGTATATCGCCTTCTCCAGCGAAAAACTGACGGCCAGCGCAATCTCCGACTATCTCTCGCGCGTGGTGCAACCGGTTATGTCAACTGTAGATGGCGTCGCAGCGGCAGACATCCTGGGCGGCCAGAGTTTTGCGATGCGGTTATGGCTCGATCCCGCGAGAATGGCGGGCCACGGCGTGTCGCCAGCTGATGTTTCGGCTGCAATCGCGGCCAACAACTTCCAGGCTGCGGCCGGCCAGACTAAGGGCTATTTCACTCTCTCCGACGTCACGGTCAACACTGATCTGCGGAGTGTTGATGACTTCAAGCGTATGATCGTCAAAGCCAATGACGGCGGCTTTGTGCGCATGGAGGACATTGCGACAGTGGAGCTTGCGGCGCAGAGCACAAACGCCAGCGTCGCGATGAACGGCGAACACGCGATCTTCGTCGCCGTGCAGGCGAGCCCACAAGGCAATCCACTGACCATAGTGCAAGGCGTTCGGGCACTGCTTCCAGAAATGAAGCGCAGCCTGCCGCCATCGCTGAAGATGGAAGTGGCCTACGACTCCACCAAGTTCATCCAATCATCGATCGACGAGGTGGAGAAGACGCTCCTTGAGGCCGTCGCGATCGTGGTATTGGTGATCTTCCTGTTCCTGGCCTCGCCGCGGTCTGTCATCATTCCCGTCGTCACCATTCCGCTGTCCATTATTGGCGTCTACAGCATGATGTTGGCGCTGGGGTTCTCATTCAATCTGCTGACCCTCCTTGCGATGGTGCTTGCGATCGGTCTCGTGGTCGACGACGCAATCGTCGTGGTGGAGAACGTTCATCGCCATATGGAAGAAGGTGCGTCGCCCGCGCAGGCCGCTACGAATGGCGCGGGCGAGATCGTCGGCCCCGTCGTCTCCATGACGATTACGTTGGCCGCCGTGTACGCCCCCATCGGCTTTCTCGGTGGCATCACCGGCGCGCTGTTCCGCGAATTCGCGTTTACACTGGCCGGTTCGGTGATCGTGTCGGGCGTGATCGCGCTGACGCTGTCGCCCATGATGTGCGCGGTCTTCCTGAAGAGCGCTGAAGAGGGGCGGTTTGCAAAGTTTGTGACTCGTGTGTTCAGCGCCATGACGCGCTGGTACGGCCGCAAGCTCGACCGCTCGCTCGACTATCGCGCGGTTACCGGGCTGTTTGCGCTGACCATGCTGGGCCTCGTCGCCTTTCTCTATATGCATACTTCCAAGGAACTCGCACCCGAGGAGGATCAGGGCATCGTATTCGCACTGACAAAAGCGCCGAAATACGCCAATATTGATTACCTGGATTATTACGGCGCCAAGCTCGACAAGGCACTCCAGAAGTTTCCCGAGACGGATTTTCGCTTCGTGCTGAACGGCATCAGCGGTCCGCAGGGCGGCATGGCCGGGATGTTGCTTAAGCCTTGGGCCGAGCGGAAGCGCTCATCGATCGCGCTGAAATCGCTGGTCCAGGCCGAGCTGTCCAAACTCGAAGGCATCAACGCATTTGCCTTTAGCTTGCCGCCGCTTCCGGGCGGTTCGGGTGGCTTACCAGCGCAGATGGTGATCAAGTCGACGCTCGGTTTCCAGTACATCTACGAGCAGATGTCGAATCTGAAGGATGCCGCGCGCAAGAGCGGTCTGTTCATGGTCAGCGACTCTGACCTTGAGTTCAACCAGCCGGGGGTGCGAATCAAGGTCGATCGATCCAAGGCGAGCGACCTTGGCATCACCATGCAGAACGTCGGTAGCGCGCTCGCGACCCTCCTTGGCGGAAACTACGTCAATCGTTTCAACCTGCAGGGCCGCTCCTACGAAGTGATCCCGCAGGTGCCGCGCGAGAAGCGCCTGACGCCGGAATCACTTGGGGGCTATTATGTCAAGACTGCGGCGGGCTCGATGCTGCCGCTATCGACCGTGGTCTCCATCGAGACTGCGACCGATCCGAACGCACTCACCCACTACAACCAGCTCAACTCCGCGACCTTCCAAGCCGTACCGATGCCCGGCGTCACGATCGGTCAGGCTGTGGACTTCCTCGAGGGCGAGGCAATGAAACTGCCCGCAGAGTTCAGCCACGACTTCCTCGGGGACGCCCGTCAATATGTGCAGGAGGGTAACAAACTGGTTATCACCTTTGCGTTTGCACTCATCGTCATTTTCTTGGTGCTTGCGGCGCAGTTCGAAAGTCTGCGCGATCCCCTCATCATCATGTTCAGCGTTCCCATGGCAATCGCCGGCGCCTTAATCCCGCTATTCTTTGGCTTGGCGACTATGAACATCTACACCCAAATCGGACTGTTGACATTGGCCGGGCTGATATCCAAGCACGGTATTCTGATGGTCCAGTTCGCCAATGAGCTGCAGATCAAGGAGAGACTCGATCCCCGCTCGGCGATCGAGATGGCGGCGCGCGTCCGCCTCCGTCCAATCTTGATGACCACCGCGGCGATGGTCACGGGCCTCTTACCCTTGTTGACCGCAACGGGTGCTGGCGCCGCGAGCCGCTTCTCGATCGGGCTCGTGGTCGTCGCGGGTATGTCCATCGGCACGCTGTTCACGCTTTTCGTGCTGCCGGCGCTCTATGTCGCGATCGCGTCGGATCACCGCGCCGACGCGAGTTCCGATCACGTCCAGAACGCCGCCGAGCTCGCCTTCGTCGGAGCATCCGATGTCCACCTGGCCAAGCGGTAACCGTAACGATCAACCCGAGTTTGCTCGATCGCTCCGCTAGCGTGGGGGCGCTGCTCGCCGACCGCGGTAACTTGATCGCACTGGGTGCCTGCAGTTCATGGGGCGGACAGGAAGGATGATCCGCGGCTGCTGCGCTTCGTCTCATCTACTGCTTGCCCGAGGTGAAGGACTACATCGCGACCACCGACGGATGCCTGGGAGGGGTTCACGTTGCCTTGCGCATCCGGACCTTCAAGCCGGTGGTGCGAAGCTTGGGGGGTATCATGTGTTCGGCGAAGAGCGCGTCGCGGATCCGTTTCTGCTCCGACAGGCGGATGCTGTTGTTACCGAGCGGGCCCACCGCCACGTGATTTGCCGGAGATCACGGCAGCATAACTCGCAAGATTGACCTCGCCCGTGACAGGGACAGAGTCCATGTTCCCCCAATGAGTGGCGTACCCATTTTCAATTGGTTCTTGATGGAGAATTATTCACTTCCTGACCGCGCTGCATTGCTGTCTGAAAAGGGACCGCTGATTTGCTGCAGGCCTAGGATAGTTCCCAAGAAATTCAATCCCCGCGAATTCTGGGCGCGACACGAGCCGGCGCAAGACGCGAAGTCCGGCGATTGCTCGAGCGCGGCCGCCATTTTGGCTAAGGTTTGGGGATCGGATGTTCCCGGGATGAACCCGCGATCGGTGCGGGCCTGACTGCACTCTATCGATGCGGCGGGGCGAGGCATCGGTTCGTATGGACAGCTGTTCGCCCGGTTTACGTCCGCAGCTATCGGCTGGGTGGAAATAACCAGTCGGCCAAGGGACGCATCCGTGACCAGTCAGCGCGGACGCTCGAGTCCAGCACCTCGCCAGCTTCAATTGAGGCTTCGCCCGCCGAAGTGTCGAACGGGGGGTATTGACGGCGATGTGTATGGCACGCTCGCGGACGTGCGGGTCGCGCGATCCTGCATGCACCCGTGCTCCTCGCATTGGCGGCTAGCGCCGACCTGCTGCAGCACCAAGTCGCCCAGCCGCGTAGCGTCCGGGATGACGGGTCGTCTCGCCGGTACAATCATCGAATTCGCTCCTGAGGACAAATCCCCTCAGATCGTCCCGGCGGTTAGCCAACGCGGGATTCCGAATCGTTTGGCCGGAAGCTTTTCGAATGCCGTCACGTGATGGGTGTCCTCATAGCCAAACCGGGCGCTGTCCTCTGATCTCCCGTCAGACCCAAGGGCTCTTCCGTGAGCGCGGAAATCGCCGCGGGCGAGGCGGATGAAGAGCCGAATCGCAGATCGAGCAAGTCCGCTTCTGAGCCGAAGAACGACAGGCACGCCGCATCGACATAGTCCCAAATGAGCGCTGAAGTCAGCGATCGGGTCCGTCATATTCCGCCCAACTATCGGTCGTCTCGTACACCCTCACGCTCGAGAGTTGGGCGAGGTGCGGTTTCGCGTGCTCCCAGATCCAGATGGCGATATTTTCCGCCGTCGGATTTTCCAGTCCCGGGACTTCGTTCAGGTACTGGTGATCGAGCTTCTTTATAAGAAGGCCGAACGCTTCCTCCATGTTGAAGAAATCCATTACGAATCCGGTGTGCGGATCGACGGCCCCGTTCAGCACGACCTCGATCCGATAGGAATGACCATGCATCCGATGACAGCGATGTGTCTGCGCGACCTTTGGAAGTCGGTGCGCTGCCTCGAACTTAAATGCTTGGGATATCTTCATGTGATACCGAGTGTTTGTGGAACTGCACGCTGAGTCGCCATTTCGGCTGAGCCAGGCAGTACGCGATGGCCCGCCGCTCGACGGCGTCAGGGCGGTCTGTCGGTCGAAGCAGAAATTGTCCAAGCCACTCTCATCGACCGGTCTGGCAGGCTGCCGGCTGCGGCCACACGAATTTTCAGTTCGTGTCCGCGAGTGACGGCCTACGCGGCGCGATTTGCTGACGCAAATCCAGTCACCACGCTCGCCGGGACCGGCAGCCTGCTGTTCGTCTATCGCGACGAGGACCCGATGTCGTGCAAAGATTGCACGACATCGTCGAATGGCAAAAGTGGTTCTGAGCACGTTCATTACGTGTGCCATGCAGACGATGGAGCGTCTACTACAAGATCCGGTAGATGCCAAAGGCAACTTGAGGCCCTAGGGTCCGGCCGCGTTCCCCCACCGATCGTCATCGATAGAAGTGAACGCAACCGGCACGAAGCCCAATAAAAGGGCGGAACGGCACTGTCAGAACCTGGGTGGCTACCCACGAGCACCTCAGTCGGGATCCTCGCTGTTCAGAGGCGCGGAAGGCTACGACTGATGGGAGGCGTATGCATAGGAAAATCGACCAGTCAAAAATCAGCTTTGGTGAAGAGCAGATCCGGAGAGGATTGCGCTGAGTACGCCATCGGCGAATTTGGAAAACGTTAGAGACACGTTCGTCCGTGAATGAGCCGGATGCGGAATTCGCAATCGACAGCGAGCACAATGTTATGCCAAAGAAAAAACAGCACGTCGACCTAACCGACCAGAATCTCTTGGGTCTTATCCTGCGGCTCGCCATTCCGTCTGTTGTTGGGTTGTCGATCCATGCGCTGCAGCAGGTCGTCAACGCGATCTTTGTTGGGGCCCTAGGCGCGCAGGCGATCGCAGCTGTTAGCATGACCTTGCCGATCGTGGTCCTGCTCGCCGCAGCCGGACAGGGGATCGGTGTTGGAACAGCGTCGTTCATATCTCGTCATCTGGGCGCTCGTGAGTACCTAGAAGCGAGTCGAGGCGCAAGTACAGCACTCGCGCTCACCGCCCCGATCGGTATTACAGTTACCCTCGCTGTGCTTCCAAATCTGCCAGGGATATTCGCAACGCTCGGAGCAACCCCAAGCATCATGCCCGTGGCGCTCGACTACGCGGGAACGGTTTTGTTGGGGTACACCCCGATGCTACTAAATACCGTCAGCGGGTTCATTGTCAGAGCCGAGGGCTATACACGATTGAGCATGTGGGCGATGATGATCGCGTTTATATTGAACGCTGTGCTTGATCCCGTCTTCATATTCTTACTTGACTTCGGCGTGCGAGGCGCAGCCCTCGCAACGCTGGTATCTCAGATCGCTGCTTTTGGACTCTATATCGCGTTTTTTTCGAAGCTTGGCGGGACAGTTCTCGTCAGGATATCTCACATATCATTGCGAGCAGATCGCATCAGGCAGCTCGCGTTGGTAGGCGCGCCGGCGACAATGACGAGTATCCTGTCTGCTATTGCCGTTATGCTGTTGTACGGAGCTGCTGCGCCGTTCGGCGATGATTCGATCGCCGCGGTTGGAATAGCTGTGCGTATCTTGATGGTCGGCGCACTGCCTATCACCGGGTTCTGTATTGGCGCTCAAGCTATCCTGGGGTTCGGTTGGGGCGCACACGACTATGCTCGTATATTGAAGGCTGCGAAGTTCATGCTCTTCGTGACGATCGCATTCTCGGTGCTGTATTCTGCGGCCGTTGTGATTTTTGCGAGGCCTTTGGTGAGCCTATTTAGCGATAACGAGAACGTCACCGAAATTGCCGTCTCGACCTGCATCGTGTTCCATCTCTTCTTTGGACTGTTTGGGGTGCAGAGTTTCGTGACGGCAATGCTTCAGTCATTTGGGAGAGCGCGCCTCAGTGCAATTGTGTCCTTGGCCAGGCAGGGGTATCTCTTCATACCGGCCGTACTGTTATTCCCGCTGGTAGCGGGTTTTAACGGACTGTTAGCCAGTCAAGCGCTCGCAGAGCTTGGCGCCGGAATAATCGCTCTCATCGTCATGTTCAACCAGTTCGGCGAGCTCAGACGAGCGCTCCGGCACGGTCCTTCAAGAGCGATCGGGATAGCGGGTTGAGCTGAGAACGGATATGATCGAGGCACAGAGCATTGGGCGCTAGCCTCCTGGGAGGCTCGCCGTTAAGGCGTGAAGGGACTAGCTTCGATAGCCTGAGTTTTTGAGGTAGTTGGCGCATTCTTCGGGTGCAAATGCATCAAGGAGTTCGCCGATGGCGGCGCAGACCGCATCGACGGTTCGTGCTGTTGCCTTGCGGAGCAGATGCTCGAGTTTGGCAAAGATTTGTTCGATGGGGTTCAGGTCGGGTGAGTGTCCCTCCCATGTTCGGCACGTAATCTACGCTCACCGGTTCAATGATCCTGCAACGACCCTGCGCGAGGAGATCGCCCAGCTTGCCTTGTGCGGTCTGTCACGAAGTTAAGATTGGTCGGATCTTCCACAAAGCGGCGATTCGCGTCCCTTTCTCCGTCAGCCACCTCAGCAGCAATCAATGAGAGCGCGAAGGCTTGCCAGCCCAATTCGATCGGCTTTGCATATGCCGACGCAATCCTAATGGCTCCGTCCGACGTGACCTTCCAAGCGATGACGTATTCGTCCTGCGTTCTAGAGCGGTTCATCCATTGATTGAATCGGGAGGGATTCCGTCGGGCGGCGGTTTGTGATTCAAGATGCTGGCTGGATCGGAGGCCAGTATCGGATGGTCCGACCTCTTTCGAATGATCTTCGTGAACGAGCCGTAAAGGCGGTGGAATCCGGCGAGAGTTGCCATGCTGTGGCGGCCCGGCTCGATGTTGCAGTGTCGTCCGTGGTGAAGTGGCGGCAGCGCTATCGCGCGACGGGTTCGGTGGCGCCGGGCAAGATGGGCGGTCACCGAAAACCGGTTCTGGAGCCGCATCGAGCGTTCATCGTGGAGCGGATCAGGCAGACGCCACATCTAACGCTGCACGGGCTGAAGGACGAACTTGCCGCGCGAGGCGTGAAAGTCTCACACCATGCGGTATGGACCTTCCTGCGACGCGAAGGTCTCAGCTTCAGAAAAACACTGTTCGCCCTTGAGCAGGGCCGCGCCGACGTCGCGCGGCGGCGGCAGCGCTGGCGCAGCTTGCAGGATCGCCTCGATCCAAACCGCTTGGTGTTCATCGACGAGACCTGGATCAAGACCAACATGGCCCCGCTGCGCGGTTGGGGATCCAAGGGCGAGCGGTTGCGCGGCTTTGCGCCGCACGGTCACTGGCGAACCCTGACCTTCCTCGGTGCCCTACGCTCTGACCAGCTCACTGCGCCTTGCGTGTTCGACGGACCGATCAACGGCGAAAGCTTCCGCGCCTATGTCCAACAGCAACTCGTCAAAGTGCTCAAACCTGGCGACATCGTCGTCATGGATAATCTTGGTAGCCACAAATCGCCGACCGTCCGGCAGATGATCCGGAAAGCCGGCGCAAGGCTGTGGTACCTGCCGCCGTACTCACCCGATCTCAACCCGATCGAGCAAGTATTCGCCAAGATCAAGCACTGGATGCGCATCGCACAGAAACGCACGATCGACGACGCCTGCGACCACATCGGCCACCTCGTCAGAAGCATTCTGCCCGGCGAATGCAGCAACTACTTCGTTAATGCCGGATACGCTTCCATCAAAAAATAAAACGCTCTAATGTCGCGGTGCCTGCGACATGAAAAGAAGATGTAGTCAGTTCGGTCAATCTGTCCAGCGATGCTCTCACCATCTAGCGCTCGCCAAGTCACGCGTCTGTGCGGCTCGCATCAGGTGTCTGAGCTTGGCGAAGCCCTGCTCGATCGGATTGAGGTCGGGGCTATACGGCGGCAGGAAGAGCAGATGGGCTCCAGTGGCGCGAATGGCATTGCGCGGCGCCTTGCCTTTGTGACTGCCGAGATTGTCGAGAATGACAAGTTCACCCCTTGCGAGGGTCGGCGCCAGCACCCGTTCGATGTAAAGGGTGAAGAGCTCGCCGTTGATGGGGCCATCGATGACCCATGGGGTGCTGATCCGGTCATGGCGCTGTGCCGCGATGAAGGCCATGGTCCTCCAGTGGCCGAAAGGCGCTGAAGCCTGGAGCCGTTGCCCACTCGGTCCCCAACCTTGTAGCGGGGCATGTTCGTCTTGATCCAAGTCTCGTCGATGAAGACAAGGCGTGAAGCGGTACGCGCCCGCTTACGCGCGATATCGGGACGATCTTGTTCGGCTGGCAGGATCGCTTTTGAAGCTCAGCTTCTCGGCGTGAACGAACGTCCACACCGCCCGCACATCTGTCTTGATCCCGCGCGCAGCCAGTTCCTGCGTCAGCTTCCGCAAAGTGAATGGTCCAGAGCGAATGCGTTTGCGCAGCCATTCGGCGTTGGTGCCCGACAGAACCGGCTTCTTGTGACCGCCGATCTTGCCGGGCGAAACGCTTCCGGTCTCCGCCGCAGATTTTTCCAATTCGTCACACAGGAAGGACTGATCTGAAGTGCTTCCGCAATGAAACGAACCGTCTCGCCCCCGTCAGCCCTCGCCAGAGCCAGCTCACGACGATCTTCCGAATAGGGTCGCGTCATCCATCCTGGCCCGCGTTCCCTAGCATCATAAATTGTCCCCTCTGGGAATCCCGATTGCAGCAAAAAAAACATGCTGCTGCACGTTGGCCTCTTGCGGCCTGCGCCAGTCAGACCGCTTTGGCGGTCACTGTCTTCATCAGCCGGCGGCCACTGCACTCAGCGGCTCGGGACATGGTATATCCTCCTTTTCAGTAGCGCCCAAATGATCCCCGCCGTCGTGCTGGCTTTCGCGACCGTGACATCACCAGCATCAGCTCCGATCTTCGCGGCGCATCACTGCCCAGGTCAGCCAAACCGCCTAAGCCCGCGCCGCAGGCCATCAGCTGCTGTCCCCCGGGGGCGGCAAACTGATGGGACGGTACGATTCCAAGTTTGCATTCGGACAAAGCCCCGGTCGTGATCTGGACTGACATCATCGTCCGAAACGGCTCGTCGCTGCAGATCGGAGGCATGGCGGGCACGGACACGGACAGCTACCACGGCTTCAATGATGAGGTCGACAACCATTAATTTCCAGCTCTTCGGACCTACGATCCTGATTGGCGCGATCGCCGCACGAAACAGCTCTTCAGAGACGCTTGGCCGCGTCGTCGAGCAAACGATCGGCAAGCCCTCGAGGTCCGGCCACACCGGAGATTCGACCGGCTATATATCTTCAACATCCTCCTGGATCAGGACATTGTTTTTCCAGCATTTGCCGCTGATAAAAGGCGCCGTGCACGCATCTATTGTATCATGGACGTAGCCGCGCCTCTCTTTGTCAAGGATGAGTGCGCCGCCTTTGTCCACGAGGTTAGAAGTTGGCGCCATGGCCGCCGCGCATGAGTTCCCTCTTGAGCCCGTGGTTATGGCCGACGCGGGCATCGATGTGTAGGTGCCAGCGAGTTCGCGGATATGGGTATCCGCAGACACGTCGGACCAACGGCCGATGATCCAATGCGACGGCCATCCCGAAACGAGTGAAGCGACCTGCCACAATGCGCTCAAGCGCGTAAACTTGATCTAGAGGCCGCGCCGATCTTGCGTCTCGTCTTCGGAACCATCATGCGTGTTCATTGACAGTAAGCCCAGTTCTAGACCATGGCTTTGAGATCCCAGTGGGTCTAAGGACGCAATTGATCGAAGTCGCTGCTTGGAATGCCATTGTGATGCTGGTGAGCGCTCAATCAGGAAAGCACGCAAATAGACGTCATCAGCTTGCTCATTTCGCGCAGGAAGGCGATGATACTCAGCGGCTCGGCAGCGCCTCGGAAAAGCCAGCAAAGAGCGCCTTCGGTTGAGCGCGATAGGACCGATCATCGAGAAGCGCGTCACACCCAAGCGTGAGGACGCTCACGGGATGAAGAAGGCGAGCTTGCCCGTCTGTCGGGTAGCGTCAATTATGATGCTAGTACCCGGAATCAGAGCTGAGTGATACGTCGACCTTTGAAGGGACGCTGGCGGACCTTTTTCTTGGTCCAGACG